>NZ_JANXWG010000039.1 GCF_025351285.1 Novosphingobium sp. | reverse complement strand
TCGGCAGTTCGGCTTGCGGCGCGCTGGCCATGAATTCTCTCCGCTCATGTTGGGCCACGCAGACGCCTTGAGACGCTCCCGCGCGGGGAAAGCGCGCGCTTTAGGATGTTGAACGGGGCTGCGCAAGTGAGTGCACAACCGCGGCGCTTACAACAGTTTGCCCGGGTTCATCAGGCCCAGGGGATCGAGCGCGTGCTTGATCGCGCGCATCAGCCCGAGCGCGACCGGATCGCCGATTCGCGCCAGTTCGTCGCGCTTGAGCTGGCCGATGCCGTGTTCGGCCGAGATCGAGCCGCCCCATGCGGTGACGAGATCGTGGACCTGGCGGCTGATCGCCTTGCCGTCGTCCGCCTGCCATGCCGGGCCGTCTGTGCCTTCGGGGAGGGGATTTGGCGCGATCACATGGAAATGGATGTTGCCATCGCCAAGGTGCCCGAAGCCGACCGCGCGCGTGCCCGGCCATGTCGCTTCGATCGCGGGCACGGCGGCGGTGACGAAATCGGGCATCCGCGCCACCGGCACCGAAATATCGTGCTGCACCGCCGGACCGAGCGCGCGTTCGGCGGGAGCGATTGCCTCGCGCAGCAGCCACAACGCATCGGCTTGCGCTTTGCTTTGCGCAATCGTTGCGTCCGCGATCAGGCCTTGTTCGAACGCACGGGCGAGCAGAGCTTCGGCGCGTTCGGGCAGTCGCTCGGCCGCTTCGGCATCTGCGACCAGTTCGATCAGCGCGTGCCACGCGTGGTCACCCGCCAGCGGCGCACGCGCATCAGGCAAGTGCGCCAAAACCGCGTCCAGGGAGTGCGCGGGCATAACCTCGAAACCCTCCAGCGCCGCGCCGGCCATTGTTTCGGCAAGAAGCAGCAACGCCCTGGCGTCGGTCAACGAATCGAGCCCGGCCCACAGCACCGCCCGCGCGGCAATCGCGGGTTCGAGCTTCAGCATGGCGGCGGTGACAATGCCCAGCGTGCCTTCGGACCCGATCAGCAACTGCTTGAGATCGAACCCGCGGTTGTCCTTCTTGAGCGGCACCAGCGCGTCGAACACGCTCCCGTCGGGCAATACTGCTTCCAGCCCCAGCACGCTTGCTCGCATCGAGCCGTGGCGCAGCACTTGCGTGCCCCCGGCATTGGTCGAAATCAGCCCCCCGATCGTGGCCGATCCCTTACCGCCGAGCGACAGCGGAAAGCGCAAGCCCTGCGCCTCGGCGGCATTGTGCAGCACCTCGAGGATCACGCCGGCTTCGCACAGCGCGGTGCGAGCCTCGACGTCGATCGCACGGATTGCCGACATGCGCCGCGTGCTGAGCACGATCGCGTGGCCGGTGGTATCGGGCGTAGCGCCGCCCGACATGCCGCTGTTGCCTCCTTGCGGCACGATCGGCACGCGGTGATCCGCGCACAACCGCACCAGCGCGGCCAGTTCAGCAGCGTTCGCCGGCGATGCCATGCCAAGCGCGCGGCCGGTGAAGCGCTGGCGCCAGTCGGTGAGCCACGGCTGGATCAGTTCTGCATCGGTGGTCCAGCCACGCGCGCCCAGCATCGCCGCAGCGGCAACAACAAAGCCGTCGGTTGCGGGTTCGGTGAAATCGGAGACGGATGCGGGTGCGGCGTCCATGGCTTGCGCGCTACGAAGATTGCGCCGGACGGGCAATTCCTTTTTCGTTTCAGGCGGGTTAAGCGGGCATTCAAGCAGCGGCCCTATCCAAAGGGCACACCATTCGAGCCGTCAGGGCGGCTCGGTACACCGATTGAGGAATCCGCAGGCCGCTTCGACCCGCTTATGCCCACGCTCGCCCAACTTCTTGCGCCGCTGGCGCTGCTGCTGACGCCGTCGCAATCCGCGCCGGTCGATGCGGGTGATCGTGTGGACGGGATCGAGGATTCGGCTTGGGCCCTGGCATTGCAAGCGAACGGTCCGCCGCTGCTTTCGAGCGATGAGGATCGGCCGGGCACGTTCGATCCCGAAACCTGGAATCAGGTGCGGATCGAACAGCACCTGACCATCCGCATCTATCCGGGGCAACTGCCGCGCGGGGCGTTCATTGCCCTCCCGCCGTCCAGCGCGCCGCAGCGCGGGCCGGATAAGCGGCAGATCCGCTGCGTGGCCCTGTCCGCGCTGGGCGGACTGCGGTTAAGCGGAGCAAACCAGCTCATGCTGGTGTTGCGCGATGATCGGATGGTGCTGGCGACATTGCCCAAGATCTGCAGCGCAAGTTCATTCTATTCCGGGTTTTATGTCGAACCCACCCCCGACGGGATGCTGTGCGCGCGACGCGATGTGATCCATTCGCGCGCGGGTGCCAATTGCTCGATCAGCCGGCTTGACCTGGCCGATCCGGGCAGCTGACCGCCGAACCGTCAATTACGGCCGCAAAGCAACGGTTGGAACGCTTGATTTCTTGACTTTGCAGCGTCGATCGTCTTAGCGGCCAACAAGGTCTGTTTTTCACCCGTTGCGCGCAAGTGCAAGGCGAACGGACCTTTGGTCCTGCGGCTCGCTTGCCCGCCGGATGATTGTCGTGCGGACGCATTCAACATTTCCGCCCCAACGAACCGGATTATTTCCTTTATGAGTTTTGCCGATCTCGGCCTTTCCGAAGAACTGCTCCGCTCGATCGAGACCTCGGGCTATACCGAGCCGACCCCGATCCAGGCGCAGGCTATCCCGCAAGTGCTGATGATGCGCGACATCATCGCCGTCGCGCAGACGGGCACGGGCAAAACCGCCAGCTTCGTGCTGCCGATGATCGATATCCTCGCGGGAAGTCGTGCGCGGGCAAGAATGCCGCGCTCGCTGATCCTCGAACCGACGCGCGAACTTGCTGCGCAAGTCGCGGAAAACTTCGAAAAGTACGGCGCCAACCACAAGCTCTCGATGGCGCTGCTGATCGGCGGCGTGCAGATGGGCGATCAGGTCAAGGCGCTGGAAAAGGGCGTCGACGTGCTGATCGCCACGCCTGGCCGGCTGATGGACTTGTTCGAACGCGGCAAGATCCTGCTCACCGGTTGCAACCTGCTGGTGATCGACGAAGCCGATCGCATGCTCGACATGGGGTTCATTCCCGATATCGAGACGATCTGCACCAAGCTGCCCGCGCAGCGCCAGACGCTGCTGTTTTCCGCGACGATGCCGCCGCCGATCAAGAAGCTGGCCGATCGCTTCCTCAGCAATCCGCGCACGATCGAAGTGGCACGGCCCGCCACAGCCAACATCAACATCGTGCAGCACAAGGTGCGCGTGACCAGCCGCGGCAAGCGCGAGGCGCTGCGCCATCTGCTGCTGACCGACAACGTCACCACCGCGATCGTGTTCTGCAACCGCAAGACCACGGTGCGCGAATTGAACAAAAGCCTGCTCGGGCTGGGCTTCAAATCGGGCGAAATCCACGGCGACATGGACCAATCGTCGCGCATCGCCGAATTGCAGGGCTTCAAGGACGGCAAGATCAACATCCTCGTCGCCTCCGATGTCGCCGCGCGTGGGTTGGACGTGAAGGGCGTGAGCCACGTGTTCAACTATGACGCGCCGTGGCACCCCGACGATTACATCCACCGCATCGGGCGTACCGGAAGGGCCGGGGCCACCGGCCGCGCGTTCACGCTTGTCACCGATGACGATGCCGAGGCGGTCGACGGGATCGAGAAGCTGACCGGGTTGAAAATTCCGCTGTTCGACCTTTCGGCATCCGAAGGCGGCGCTGTTGCCTCAGATACCGCTCAAGGCGCCGAAACGCGTAGGGGCGAACGTGGCCGCGGTCGCAGCCGCGGAGGGGCCAAGCCCGAACGGACTGAATCCAGGCAGGTCGAAGCCGCTCCGGTTGCACCCGCCGTGGTCGACGTTGCGGTGGTTGAGGCTGCTGCGGAACCGGTCAAGCAGCCAGCGCCAGCACGCAAACGCCGCGACGAACCGGCCCGCGAACGCGAAGCCCGGCCTCCGCGCACTGAAAAGCGCGAAGAGCCCACCAACAAGACGCGCTCGGAACCGACTGCTCCCACAGGTGCGGCCGCTGCGGATTCGGGTGAGTGGAACGGTCCGGTTCCGGGCTTCCTCGGAGTGTCGGCGCTGGCCTGATTTGCGGCCTGATCTGGGGCCTGATTTGCGGCCTGATCGGCTTCTAGAACGTGTAGCCCAGGCCGATCGAGCCGACCAGTTGGCTGCGTGAACCGCGCGTGGCCACTAGCGGTGATCGCGCGAAATCGCCGAACAGCCGTTCATAACTGAACAGGGCGCCCAGTGCGAAGCCGTGATTGAGATCGTGGCCCAGCGCATGGGCGCCCATCAGGCCCGCCGTCGCGCTCTTGAGCCCGCCCGATGGCCTGAACTGGGCCAGGCCCGAGGCAGCGCTCGCGTTCGGTCCCACGCCGAAATAATACCGCGCATAGCGGCCGCCGACCACGTCGGCCGACAAGCTCATGCCGACGACGGTCTTTTCGGACAGAGGCGTCAGGTACTGCGCGGTCGGCGTGATGATGAAACTTTTCGAGACGTTGCCGACATCGTGCGAGGCTGAAACCTGGATTGTCAGCGTATCGTATTTCGATGTGACCACGCCGTTCCAGGTGAGCCCGACGGTAGCGCCGGCTTCGAGCGCGACCTTGCGCTTGCGGACGAGCCCGACGACGGGATCGCGCGGCTTGTCGGACCGGTCGAAGTTGAGGTTGGCGAAGGGCGCCACCACGATCTTGAATTTCTGGTCGCGGTATTCGGGCACCAGATCGATGCTCAGCGACGTGCCTTTGAATGCGATGTTATGCCCGTGAATCCGCGCCAGCGCGCCCAGTGCCGGGCGGATCACATAGTCGTTCGAACCTTCGTAATCAGGAGCGACGATCCCGCCGACGCCCACGGTAAAGCGGTTGTCGGCATGCTCGGACGCGCGCGCCGTGCCGGCTGCCGTCAACGCGCATCCGGCGATCGCCAGGCGAACGAATGCCCAAGAATTCCCCATGCAAGCCCCTTTAATATCGCGCCATCTTGCGCAATCGGCGAGTCAGTTTGATGACGCCGCGCCACTCAAGCGGGGTTCGTCGTCGCTGACAAGCGCGCCCGATAACGATCCATCGGGCGACTCGATCCCGAACCCTTCACGCGGGCCGGACGAAACTGTCGATCACGCGTTTGTGGCCGGCGGCGTCGAACTCGATCTCGAGCTTGTTGCCTTCCTGCGCGGCCACCGTGCCCATGCCGAACTTGTCGTGAAATACGCGCGCGCCGATCGCGATATCGGCGCGGGGCTTGTCGGCAAAGCTGGCGGCCGAGCGCGTGTTTTCGGCGATCTTGCGCGGGGCGGCTTCGAATTCGCGCCCCGCCGCGCGTTGCCAGCCGGGCCCGCGCGTGACGATCCGCGACGGCTGCGCGCGCGCGACATCGGCGAAGGGGTCCGAATGTTCGGACCACTGCGCGCGCCACAGTGAGGCGCCGCCGGACATCGTGGTTTCGGCATCGACATGCTCGCCCGGCAATTCGCCGATGAAGCGCGACGGGATCGAGCTGGTCCACTGGCCATAAATCCGGCGGTTGGCTGCGTGGATGATCGTGCAGCGCCGCCGCGCGCGGGTGATCGCGACGTAGGCGAGGCGGCGTTCTTCTTCCAATGAGGCCAGCCCGCCTTCGTCCAACGCCCGTTGCGAGGGGAACACGCCTTCTTCCCAGCCGGGCAGGAACACTTGCTCGAATTCCAGCCCCTTGGCGGCGTGGATGGTCATCAGCGTGACCTTTTCGGCGTCCTTGTCGGCATCGTTGTCCATGACGAGGCTGACGTGTTCGAGGAAATCGCCGAGCGTTTCGTAATCCTCCATCGCGCGCGCGAGTTCGGACAGGTTCTCCAGCCGCCCCGCGCTTTCGGCGCTTTTCTCGGCCTGGAGCGCGGCGGTGTAGCCCGATTCGTCGAGCAGCGTCCGCGCCAGTTCTGCCGGGGTGAGCGTGGCGATGCCGTCGCGCCAGCGCGCGAAATCGCGCATCAGCGCGGCGAGGGTGCCGCGCGCGCGGGCGGGCAATTCGTCGGTCTGGCAGATTTCCACCGCCGCCGCCGCCAGCGGGATGGCATTGGCGCGCGACAAGCGGTGCAGCTTCTCGATTGTCTTGTCGCCCAACCCGCGCTTGGGGGCGTTGACGATGCGTTCGAACGCGAGATCATCCGAGGGCTGCGAAATCAGCCGCAGATAGGCGATCGCATCGCGGATTTCGGCGCGTTCATAAAAGCGGAAGCCGCCGACGATACGATACGGCAGGCCGATCGAGATGAAGCGGTCCTCGAATTCGCGCGTCTGGAACTGCGCGCGCACCAGGATCGCGACCTTGTCGAAGGGCAGGCCTTCGCGTTCGAGTCGTTCGATGTCCTCGCCCACGCGGCGCGCTTCCTCTGGCCCGTCCCACACACCGATCACGCGGACCTTGTCGCCGCCATTGGCTTCGGTCCACAGCGTCTTGCCCAGTCGTTCGGCGTTCTCCGCAATCAGGCCCGAGGCCGCGCCGAGAATTGCGGGTGTGGAGCGGTAATTCTGTTCGAGCCGGATCACCTTGGAGCCGGGAAAATCACGCTCGAACCGCAGGATATTGGCCACTTCGGCACCGCGCCAGGAGTAGATCGACTGGTCGTCGTCCCCCACCACGCACAAGTTCCGCCGCGCCTGCGCCAGCAGCCGCAGCCACAGATACTGAACCGCGTTGGTGTCCTGGTATTCGTCGACCATGATGTATTTGAAGCGCTGCTGGTACTGTTCGAGCACGTCGCGGTGCGTGCGCAGGATCGTCAGCACGTGGAGCAGCAAGTCGCCGAAATCGCAGGCGTTGAGCGTCTTCAACCGGTCCTGGTAAAGCTGGTAGAAATACCGGCCCTTGCCGTTTGCGTAAGCCTCGTTCTCGCCCGCATCGAGATCGGCGGGCAGAAATCCGCGGTTCTTCCAGCGGTCGATCAGCCCCGCAAGTTGTTTGGCCGGCCAGCGCTTGTCGTCCACCCCTTCGGCCTGGATCAACTGCTTGAGCAGGCGCAACTGGTCATCGGTGTCGATGATCGTGAAGTTGGATTGTAGCCCTGCCAGTTCGGCGTGGCGGCGCAGCATCTTGGCGCCGATTGCGTGGAATGTGCCGAGCCACGGCATGCCTTCCACCGCCGGCCCGATCAACTGCCCGACACGTTCGCGCATTTCCCGCGCGGCGCGGTTGGTGAAAGTGACGCACAGGATCTCGCTCGGCCAGGCCAGCCGTTGCGCCACCAGATGCGCCAGCCGGTGGGTAAGCGCGGCGGTCTTGCCCGTGCCCGCGCCGGCCAGCATCAGCACCGGGCCTTCGGTGGTCAGCACCGCTTCGCGCTGGGGCGCATTCAGTCCGTTGAGAAACGGATTGGCCGAAGGCGAAACCGGCGCTGCGGTCGAAGATGAAACGGGTTTGGACACAAGCGAACAAGTAGGGAACGCAAGCAGGCAGCGCAAGCGCGCATGGCGACCAACCGTTACGGGTTGCAATCGCATTGCGGAACCAGCGGTGCGGACAGCCGTTCTGGCTCGGTAACCCTTCGGGAGAAGGGACAACGAGGAGCACATCCGATGCGAATGATCCCCATCCGCCCCCTGCTGATCGCGGCAGCCAGCGCGTCCCTCATGCTGGCAGGTGCACCGGCATTTGCCCAGGATACGATGCAGACAGCGCCGCAAGGCGCCGACATGCCCGGCAACATGGCGCCACCGCCGGCCGATACGATGAACAAGGCTTATCCGGTCTGCCGTGGCGGGATGGTCGACAATTGCCAGAACCCCGGCGAAGGCGGCGCGCCAGGTCGTTCGCGTGCCAGCGATGTCAAGGGTGGTTCCCCCGCTCACGGCATGGGCATGCACCACAAGATGAACACGCATCACAAGATGCGCCACCATAAAATGTAATCAGTTGAGCCCTGAACAGGGTCGCAGGGAGGGGTGTCGGGAAACCGGCACCCCTTTTGCGCGTGCCCTTAGGTCTTGTAGCGGCTCAATTCATCGCCCTTGAGCGTGACGACGTGGAGCAGGTTGGTCGATCCCGGCGTGCCGAACGGCACCCCCGCCAGCGCGATCAGCCGCGATCCGGCCACGCCGAAACCGTGGCGCAGCGCCATGCGCTTGCCCTTGGCGATCATCTCCTCGAAGCTGCCGATGTCCTGCGTGTGGACCGCGTGCGCGCCCCATAGCAGCCCCAGCTTGCGCGCGGTTTTCAGCGAGGGTGTCAGCACCAGCATCGGCACCGAAGGCCGCTCGCGCGCCACGCGCCGCGCGGTCGAGCCCGATCCGGTGAACACGATGATCCCCGC
>NZ_JANXWG010000005.1 GCF_025351285.1 Novosphingobium sp. | reverse complement strand
AGCCGCTGGATGCCGGTCTGCCCCAGTTGCTGACCGACTTGCCCCAGCGTACCGTTGCCGAGCAAGCCGCCAAGCACCGCCTGGCCCAGCGCGCCCAGCAGCACGTTGCGCTGGGTGATCTTTGCACGGGCGTCCGAATGGTGTGCGGCGACGTGGCCGGTTTCGTGGCCTAGCACGAAGGCCAGTTCGGCTTCGTTGTTCATCAGCGCCAGCAGCGCGCGGGTGACATAGACATAGCCGCCGGGGATCGCGAATGCGTTCTCCACCGGCGAGTTGAGCAGCTTGAACGAGAACGTCGCTTGCGCCTCGACGATGCCTGATTGCGCCGCCACCGTCCGCCCCACACGCTGCACCAGCGCGGCTTGCGAGCCGGCATAGGCCCCGCCGAAATCGGCAACGAGTTGCGGATCGGCCTTGGCGCCGCTTGCCCTGTCGGTCTCGCGGATCGACTGCGGGCCGGGCACGGCGATGCCCGGCACGTCCATGGGCACACCCCGCGCCTGCGCCAGCGCCGCACCCGGCGATGCCACGCCCGCCAGGCCCAGCAAAGCCGCAGCCAACGGCGCAATGTTTTCCGAAATCTTCGCCTTCATGCCAACCCCTCCCGATTTTTTCGTCGGCTGCATCGTGCCATTTGCCGACACACTTGGTCAAATCCGCGCTGCGGTGGAAAGTTCGGAAGGTTGACGCGGGCACCCGGAACAGGCCATCCGAGTCAAAGCCATTCCAGCCATCCTTACCGGAGATCCCCATGCAGCACCGCCGTCTCGGCACGTCCGCCATCGTCGTCTCGGATATCTGCATGGGCACGATGACCTTCGGCAGCCAGACCGAGGAGGCCGCCGCGCACCGCATTCTCGATCGCTGCTTCGATGCGGGGATCGACTTCTACGATACCGCCGAAGGCTATCCGGTGCCGCCCGATGCCAAGTGGGTCGGCCGTACCGAGGATATCGTCGGGCGCTGGCTCAAGACCAAGCCGCGCGATGCGGTGATCCTGGCGACCAAGGTCTCGGGCCCGAGCCACGTGTGGTTCAAGAGCCCCAAGCGTTCGGGGATGACCGCGCTCGATCGGCGGCATATCGTAACGGCGGTCGAGGAAAGCCTGACCCGGCTCGGCACTGACTATATCGACCTTTATCAGACGCACTGGCCCGATCACGATACGGCTTACGACGAAACGCTGGAGGTGCTCGACGAACTGGTGCGTGCGGGCAAGGTGCGGATCAACGGCTGTTCGAACGAGACCTCGTGGGGCCTGATGAAAAGCATCGCCACGGCCGAAAAGCTCGGCACCGCGCGCTATCAGACGATCCAGAACAATTTCAGCCTCAACAACCGGCGCTTCGAGGATGAACTCGCGCAAGTTTGCCGCAAGGAAGGCGTCAGCCTCATCCCCTTTTCGCCGATCGCGGGCGGGGTGCTTTCGGGCAAGTATGCTGGTGGCGCGCGGCCCGAAGGCGCGCGATTTTCGCGCTACCTGGCGATGGAAGGGCGGCAGGCGGCGATGGGGCGGCGCTTCGTCAACGATCGTTCGCTGGAAGCGACCGCGCGCTTTGCGGGCATTGCGGCCGAAGCGGGGATGAGCCCGGTGACGATGGCGGTGGCCTGGTCCAAGCAGCACGATTTCGTGGCCTCGACGATCGTGGGCGTATCGGCCGAGTCTCAGCTCGACGAGATCCTCGCCGCGGCCGATCTTGTTCTGCCGGCGGACGTGATGAAGGCGATCGACAAGGTTTCGCGCGAGATTCGCTATCCCATGGGTTGAGGCCGATGGGGTGAGGCCGATGGGGTGAGCCACCCACCGGCCTCAACTATCCCCAGCCGCGTGCTTGGCAGCGGGGCGTGCAAGGGCTAAGGCCCCCCGCAGCCCGCTGTTCCACCATTTTGCCGATCGAACCATGACCGCACCCCGCTACAAGCGAATCCTGCTCAAGCTTTCGGGCGAAGTGCTGATGGGCAACCAGCAGTACGGGATCGATCCCGAATTCGTCGCCGAACTGGCCAAAGAGGTGAAGGCCGCGCGCGACACCGGGCTGGAAATCTGCCTGGTCATCGGCGGGGGCAACATCTTCCGCGGGATGGCCGGCGCCGCCAAAGGCATGGACCGGGCGCAGGCCGACTACATGGGCATGCTGGCCACGGTGATGAACGCGCTGGCGATGCAGAACGCGCTGGAGCAGCTCGGCGTCAACACCCGCGTACAATCCGCCGTGCAGATGGACACGGTATGCGAACCCGTGATCCGCCGCCGCGCCGAACGGCACCTTGAAAAAGGCCGCATCGTGATCTTCGCGGCGGGCGTGGGCAGTCCGTATTTTACCACCGACAGCGGCGCTGCGCTGCGCGCCGCCGAAATGAAGTGCGATGCGCTGCTGAAGGGCACCAGCGTCGACGGGGTCTATGACAGCGATCCCAAGACCAATCCTGCGGCCAAGCGCTTCGACACGGTGGATTACGACACCGTTCTGGCGCAGAACCTCAAGGTGATGGACGCAAGTGCGGTGGCCTTGTGTCGTGACAACAATATCCCGATCGTGGTGTTCTCGATCCGCGAGCAGGGTAATCTCGCGCGGGTGCTTCGCGGCGAGGGCACGCAGACATTGGTGACTGGAGAGGCCTGATGGCAAAGTACGACAAGTCGGACCTATCCCGCCGCATGCAGGGCGCGGTCGATTCGCTGCGCAGCGATCTGGGCGGATTGCGCACCGGGCGGGCCAACACCGCGCTGCTCGATCCGATCATGGTCACCGTTTACGGCAGCAATATGCCGCTGAACCAGGTGGCGACCGTTTCGGCGCCCGAACCGCGGCTGCTGTCGGTGCAAGTGTGGGACAAGACCAACGTCGGCCCGGTGGAAAAGGCGATCCGTTCGGCCGGCCTGGGCCTCAATCCGATCAACGATGGCAACAATTTGCGGCTGCCGATCCCGGATTTGACCGAGGAACGCCGCAAGGAATTGGCCAAGCTTGCCAGCAAATATGCGGAAAACGCGCGGATCGCCATCCGCAACGTGCGTCGTGACGGCATGGAAAACCTCAAAGTCGATGAAAACAAGAAGGAAATCTCGGAAGACGAGCGCAAGCGCCACGAAACCGAGGTCCAGAAGCTCACCGACGAGATGATCAAGGCCGTCGACGAAGTGACCGCGCACAAGGAAAAGGAAATCATGGGCAAGTGACGCTCGCGGTGTCCGCCTTGGATGATGGTGGTGGTGCCACGCACGGCGCGCGTCATGTTGCCATCATCATGGACGGCAATGGCCGCTGGGCCAAGAAGCGCCACCTGCCGCGCGCATTCGGGCACAAGAAGGGCGTCGAAGCCGTGCGCGAAGTGGTCCGGGCGGCGCGGGGCATGGGGCTGGAGGCGATGACGCTCTATGCGTTCAGTTCCGAAAACTGGCGCCGGCCCGAGGACGAAATCAACGACCTGATGGGCCTGATGCGGACTTTCATCCGCAGCGACCTGGCCGAATTCGTGGCGAACGATGTGCGGTTGCACATCATCGGCGATTATCGGGTGCTCGCGCCAGACCTGGTGGCGATGATCGACGATGCGCTTGCCAAAACCGCGCACAACCGCGGCACCACGCTGGCGATCGCGCTCAATTACGGCGCGCAGCAAGAGATCGTCTTTGCCGCGCGCGCGGCGGCGGTGAAGGGCGATATTACCCTCGAGGCGATCGAGGCCGAGCTTTACACGGCCGACATGCCCCCGCTGGATCTGCTGATCCGCACCTCGGGCGAGGAACGGCTGTCGAACTTCCTGCTGTGGCAGGCGGCCTATGCGGAGCTGTGGTTCAGCGAAGTGCTGTGGCCCGATTTCACGCCGGCACACCTGGCGCAGGCGCTGGAGGCTTTTGCGGCAAGAGAGCGGCGTTATGGCGGGCGTTGAGGTGAGGGGCCGTCTTCTTTCCCCCCTCCCGCCTGCGGGAGGGGCCGGGGGTGGGCACTTCTTCTTGTCCGCCTGCCACAGCGTTTGCCGGCAAGTGCCCACCCCTAACCCCTCCCGCAAGCGGGCGGGGCACCTGTCGTGACAACCGCACCGCCCCCCAAGAAATCCGACCTCGGCGTGCGCACCGCGTCGGCGGTGGTGATGATCGCGGTGGCGGGCAGCGCGCTGTGGCTGGGTGGGTACTGGTGGACGGCGTTCGTGGCGGCGGTGGCGCTGGGGGTGCTGTGGGAGTGGTGGGGGCTTGTCCGCGGCTTGGCAAAATCGCCCCTTGCAAGGCTTGTCTGGTCGGTGGCCGGTGTGATCTACATTGGCTTGGCTGCAGCCACCTTGATCTTTCTTCGTTTCTTGCCGTTCGGACTGGCGCTGCTGATTGTCCTTGTTGGCGCGATCATCGCAACTGACGTAGGCGCATATTTTGCGGGCCGAACGATTGGTGGCCCGAAAATTGCACCGTCGATCAGCCCATCGAAGACATGGGCGGGCCTTGGCGGCGCGATATTGGCTGTGGCCCTCTGTTTGGTCATGAGCGCACTGCTGTGGACGCGCTTGCAAGAGCCAGACTATATGCAGGATACCTACTACCTTGTGGCCAGTCCCGGCGTTTGGTTGATATTGCCAGTTCTGATTGCGCTTATCGCCCAATCGGGCGACTTCTTCGAAAGCTGGATGAAGCGACGTGCCGGCGTAAAGGACAGCGGTAACCTGATCCCCGGTCATGGTGGACTCTTTGATCGGGTCGACGGATTGCTGGCGGTGGTCTTCTGCGTGGCACTGGTGTTCCTTGCTCCCTTGGCTATGTCCACACAGAACCATAAGCAGTCGCGCCCTAAGTTTGAGATGATCGATCAGTGACCCGCACCATCTCCATCCTCGGCGCAACCGGATCAGTCGGCGCATCGACGCTCGACCTGATCCGGCGCGATCGCGCGAACTGGCAGGTCGTCGCGCTCACCGCCAATTGCCAGGCCGAGGACCTCGCCAAGCTGGCGCGCGAATTCTCGGCGCAGATCGCCGTCGTCGGCGACGAAACCTGCTTGCCCGCACTTCGCGAAGCCCTCGCCGGATCGGGCATCGAGGCCGCTGGCGGCGCGCAAGCGCTCATCGAAGCCGCCGCGCGCCCCTGCGATCTCACCCTCGCAGCGATCGTCGGCTGCGCGGGCCTTGCCCCCACGATGGCGGCGATCGAACAGGGCCGCACCGTCGCGCTGGCCAACAAGGAATCACTGGTTTCGGCGGGCGACGTGCTGACCGCTGCCGTCGCGCGCACCGGCGCTACGCTGCTGCCGGTCGACAGCGAGCACAACGCCATCTTCCAGTGCCTCGCCGGTAACGATCTGGCGCACGTCCGCTGGATCACGCTCACCGCCAGCGGGGGGCCGTTCCGCGACTGGCCTCTCGACCAACTCGCGCACGCCACGCCCGCGCAGGCGGTCAAGCATCCCAACTGGTCGATGGGCGCCAAGATCAGCGTCGATTCGGCCACGATGATGAACAAGGGGCTCGAATTCATCGAGGCCTATCACTTGTTCCCGGTCGGCGTGGAACGCTTGCGGATCATCGTCCACTCGCAATCGATCGTGCACTCTATGGTCGAATACCGCGATGGCTCGACGCTGGCGCAACTCGGCCCCTCGGACATGCGCGTGCCGATTGCTTCCACGCTCGCCTGGCCCGCAAGGATGGACACGCCGTGCGCCCCGCTCGATCTGGCCGCGATCGGCGAACTGACCTTCCGCGCGCCCGATGAAACGCGCTTTCCCGCCACCCGCGTCGCGCGCGAGGCGGTGATCGCGCGCGGCGCGGCGCCGGCCGTGCTCAATGCGGCGAACGAAGTCGCGGTGGCGGCGTTCCTCGCTGGTCATATCGCGTTCACCCAGATCGTTGCATATGTCGAAGACGTGCTTGGAACATACAATCCTGCCGCGCCCACGACGCTTGAAGACGTGATTGCGATCGACCGCGAGGCGCGTATCCACGCACAGCAAGCCATGAAAGCCATCGCCTGATGCATTCTCCGGGTATCCTGCTGACGCTGGTCGGCTTTGCGCTGCTGCTCGGGCCGTTGATCTTCCTGCACGAGCTGGGTCATTACACCGTCGGGCGCTGGTGCGGGGTCAAGGCCGATGTGTTCTCGATCGGCTTCGGCAAGGAGCTGTTCGGCTGGACCGACAAACGCGGCACCCGTTGGAAGGTGTCGATGCTTCCGTTGGGCGGCTACGTTCAGTTTGCGGGCGATGCCGATGCGTCGAGCAAGCCCGATGCCGCGTGGCTGTCGCTGCCGGCTGAAGAACGCGAACGCACGCTCAATGCAAAGCCACTGTGGCAGCGCGCCGCGGTGGTGGCAGCGGGGCCGGTCACCAATTTCCTGTTCGCGATCCTGATCCTCGCAGGCTTCAGCCTGGCGTTTGGCAAGATCGTCGCGGCACCGGTGATCGGCACGGTCGAAGTCGGCTCGGTTGCGCAAACCGCGGGCCTGCGCGTGGGTGATCGCGTGGTCTCGATCCTGGGCGAAACGCCGTCGGACTGGGAAGCGATGCATATGGCGATCGCGCAGCACCCCGGCGAACCGCTCGACGTGGTGATCGAACGCGGCGGCCAGCGCCAGACATTGCAGGTCAAGGCGCGCGACAAGGTCACCAAGGACAAGTTCGGCAACGAAAGCCGCATCGGTTACCTCGGCATCGGCCCGGCAAGCATCGAACGCGTGGCCGTAGGCCCGGTAGAAGCGGTGGGGCTCGCCGTGGGTCAGACGTGGACCATCGTGAAGATGTCGGTGACCGGCATCGGCCAGATCGTGACCGGCAAGCGCGATACCAAGGAGCTGGGCGGACCGCTCAAGATCGCGAAATTTTCGGGCGAGCAGCTTTCGCTCGGCTGGTTGAACTTCGTGTGGTTTGTCGCGCTGATCTCGATTAACTTGGGGTTCATAAACCTCTTGCCAATCCCGGTGCTCGATGGCGGCCACCTCGCGCTCTATGCAATCGAGGCGGTGCGGCGCAAACCGGTGAGTGAGCGGGGCCAGGAATGGGCCTTCCGCACCGGGCTTGCGTTCGTTGTCGCGCTGATGCTGTTCGTGACGGTCAACGACATCGCGCAGTTTAAGATATTCGGCGGGTAACCGCCGCTGGTCAAAGTGTTCGGCGGCTAGCCGCGATGTCAGGACGGCGCCGGAACAATGGCGCATGGGTTGGGTCGAATTTTCCGCAGGTGGGGCAGAAAATTAAGGGGCGCGGCGTGGTTCCGGTCGGGTGATCGGACCAATGGCGCGCTTGATTGGTGTGGCCGCTTCGGGCAGAGGGCGGCGGAGTTTTATGCGGCCGGGAATCCGGCGTGCCGATCGGGCGCGCGGATTTCGGGTCAGAGACGGGAAACGCTGGGTAATGATCGCACGCAATTCAGGCCACGCCGTTGCTGGTGTCCTGCCCGGCGCAGCCGCGAAAGCGCCCGGCGCAGCAACGCGGCCGTTGCTGGCCGCGTTGATGGTGACGACGTGCCTGACCGGCCTGTCCGGTACCGCGATTGCCCAGAGTTCGGCCGTCAAAGCCGCCAAGGCGCCAGCAGCGCCTGCCGCCACCCCGGTTGCGGCGCCCGCTCCGGCGCCGGTTGTCGTGCCCGTGGCCGAACCGATCAAGGCAATCAACATCGCCGGCGCGCAGCGGCTCGAACCCGACACGATCCGGTCCTACATCACGCTGCGGGTGGGCGAGGCTTATACCCAGGCGTCGGCCGACCAGGCGCTCAAGGACCTGTTCGCCACCGAACTGTTCGCCGATGTGCAAGTGCGCAACGATGCCGGCACCGTTACGATCACGGTCAAGGAAAACCCGGTCATCAACCGCATCATCCTTGAAGGCAACAAGCGCATCAAGGAAGACAAGCTGCTGCCCGAAATCAAGCTTTCGGCGCGGCAGATCTTCACGCGATCGAAAGTGCGCGCAGACGTTGCGCGGATCATCGAGCAGTACAAGCGCCAGGGGCGGTTTGCGGCCACGGTCGAACCCAAGATGGTCAAGCTCGACCAGAACCGCGTGGATATCATCTTCGAAATCCACGAAGGGCCCAAGTCCAAGGTCCGCCAGATCAACCTGATCGGCAACAAGGTGTTCAAGGCCAGCGCGCTGCGTTCGCAGATGGTGACCAAGCAATCGCGGCTGTTCCGCGTGTTCTCATCGGGCACCAGCTACGATCCCGACAAGCTGGCTTATGATCAGCAGAAGCTGCGCCAGTTCTACCTGACTAACGGCTATGCCGATTTCCGCGTGGTTTCGGCCGTGGCCGAACTGACGCCGGACAAGAAAGACTTCATCATCACTTACGTGGTGGAAGAAGGCCCGCGCTACAAGTTCGGCAACGTGAAGGTCGAAAGCCAGTTGCGCGATTTCGATGGCGATGCGCTGGCCAAACGCCTGCCGATGAAGGCCGGCGATTGGTACAATGCCAAGGCGGTGGAAGACAACGTCGACCGGCTGACCGAAGCGGCGGGTACGCTGGGCTATGCGTTCGCCGACGTGCGGCCCGATTTCAACCGCAACAAGGAAAAGCTGACGATGGACGTGGACTTCCGCATTGCGGAAGCCCCACGCGTCTATGTCGAACGGATCGACGTCAACGGCAACACGCTGACACAGGACAAGGTCGTGCGCCGCGAATTCCGCCTGGCCGAAGGCGACGCGTTCAACACGCTTCAGGTCAAGCGAACCACCAACCGCATCAACTCGCTCGGTTTCTTCCAGGAAAAGTTCGAGGTCGAACAGAAGCAGGGCACCGCGCCCGATCGCATCATCCTGGAAGCCAACGTCGAGGAAAAGCCGACCGGGCAGCTCCAGCTTTCGGCGGGCTACTCCAGCCTTGAAAGCCTGATCTTCCAGGCTTCGATCGAACAGCGCAACTTCCGCGGGCGCGGCCAGACGGTTGGCCTGAGCGTGGACTATTCGCGTTACACCCGCAGCGTCCAGGCCAGCTTCACCGAACCGTACCTGTTCGACAAGAACGTCAGCTTCGGGATGGACGTCTATCGCCGCGATCTCAACAGCTTCAACTTCCTCAACAACACCCGCAACACCACATACAAGCAGACGACAACCGGCTTCCAGGCCCGCATCGGCCTGGCGCTGACCGAATTCACCTCGCTGATCGGTCGCTACACCTTCAACATCGACAACGTGACGCTCGACCAGGGCACCTATTTCACCGATCGCATCACGCCGGGCGTGCAGGCCTGCGATTCGCTGCTGGCCGGGCGCTATTTGTGTGACACGATCGGCCGGCGCACGAGCTCGATCATTGGCGCATCGCTGGTCTATGACACGCTCGACAACAGGCTCCACCCTTCGCGCGGTACGCAAGCCGTGCTGGGTGCCGATTTCGCCGGGCTGGGGGGATCGGTTCGTTACGCGCGCCTGACAGCGAGCGCGGCCAGGTACTTCCCGTTGCCCAAGAAGTTCATCTTCTCGCTGCGCGGCGAAGCGGGCGCGATCAAGGCGCTCAACAACCGCAACATCGCCGGCACCGACGATATCTACCTGACCGACCGGTTCCAGCTTGGCGAACCCAACTTCCGCGGCTTCGACATTCGCGGCGTGGGTCCGCGTGTGGTGCGCAAGCCGTTGCTTGCGCAGACCGATGCTGCTGGCAATACGTTCTACGATCCCAACATCGTCAGCACCGACAAGAACACCTGGACCGACGACGCGCTGGGCGGCCGATACTACTATCTCGGCCACGCCGAGCTGGAAATTCCGCTCGGTTCTGGTGCCAAGGAACTCGGCATTCGCCCCTCGATCTTCATGGACGTGGGCGCGGTGTGGGGCATCAAGGCGCCGATCACCAACACGCCGCCGGTCTACAATCCATTGTTCATTCCGTCGCGCGACACCGCTGGCAATGCGCTCTACACGCAGATCACCGCGGTCGATGCGAACTGCGCCGCCACCGCTGCTACCACGGTGACCAACGCGACAAATCCGTCGCCGCCGGCGTGTCTTGCCGGGACCACGGGCACCGCAGCAAACACTGCGCTCGGCAACAGCATCTCGCCGTTCCGCGAATTCTACTTCAACAGCACACCGCGGCCGCGCCTGTCGGTGGGTATCGGCTTCAACTGGAATTCGCCATTCGGGCCGTTCCGCATCGACTTTGCCAAGACCCTGCTCAAGCAGGCTGGCGATAACGTCAAATCCTTCAGCTTCAACGTGGGAACCCAGTTCTGATGAAAACCTTGATCAAATCCGCATTTGTCGCCGTCACGCTTGCCACCACCGCGCTTGCCGGTCCCGTCCTTGCGCAGACCGGCACCACGCCGCCGCTGGCAATTGCCCCCGGCCTGGGTGTGGCCAACCTCGACGCGGTCGTCGCCAATTCGAGCGCCTACAAGACCGCGCAGACTCAGCGCCTGACCACGTACAAGGCGCAGTTCGATGCTGCCGAAGCGCGCCGCAAGGCAATCGCCGCGCAGCTTCAGCCGATGGCCGACAAGTTCAACAAGGACCGCGCCGCGCCGAATGCCGATCAGAACGCGCTGCGCCAGCAAGCCGCGATCATCCAGCAGCTCCAGCAGTCGGGCCAGCAGGAACTGCAAGGGATTCTCCAGCCGGTCGCGCTGAGCGAGGCCTATGTGCAGGAGCAGATCAACGACAAGCTCGTCGTCGCGGTGCAGAACGCGATGGCCAAGCGCAAGATCAGCATCCTGGTCAACCCGACCGCGATCATTTCGGCCAACAACGCCTACAACCTCAACCAGTCGGTGCTCGACGAGCTCAACGTGCTGCTGCCTTCGGCGCAGATCGTGCCGCCGGCCGGCTGGGAACCGCGTGAACAGCGCGAACAGCGCGCCGCCGAAGCCGCGCAGGCCGGTGGTGCACCTGCTCCTGCCGCTGCGCCCGCGCCGGCCAAGAAGCCTACCGGCCGCTAAGGCGCGGGCTTGAGGCATCCTGGGGCATGAGCAAAGACGAAACCATCGAAGCAAGCGGCGCTGGGGCATCGTCCTCGGCGCCGTTGGCCTTCGACGTCACCCGCGTTATGGCGGCGCTGCCGCATCGATATCCGATGCTGCTGGTCGATCGCGTGATCGCGCTGGTGCCCAACGAAAGCATCCACGCGGTCAAGGCCGTGACGATGAACGAACAGTTCTTCCAGGGTCACTTCCCCGGCCGCCCGATCATGCCCGGCGTGCTCCAGATCGAAGCGCTGGCGCAAGCCGCGGGCGTGCTCGCGGTCGAATCGCTCGGGCTCGCGGGTTCGGGCAAGCTGGTCTATTTCATGGCGATCGAGGAAGCCAAGTTTCGCACGCCGGTGGAACCCGGCTGCCTGCTCGATCTCCACGTCAGCTTCACCCAGAAGCGCAGCCGCGTGTGCAAGTTCGCCGGCAAGGCGATGCTTGGCGAAAAGGTGGCGTGCGAAGTTTCGTTCACCGCGATGATCGCCGACGCGCCTTCTGCTTGATTTTCGGCGCGGCACCGCTTAAGCGCGCCCCTTCATTTCAGGCCCGGTCGGAACCGGTCCGCCCAGGAGACAAGCGCCATGAAGGCCGGAATTCACCCCGAATACCACATGATCAAGGTCCAGATGACCGACGGAACCGTGTTCGAAACCCGCTCCACCTGGGGCAAGGAAGGCGACACGATGGCGCTCGACATCGACCCGCTGTCGCACCCGGCCTGGACCGGTGGCACCCGCCAGCTCGATTCGGGCGGCCGCGTGGCACAGTTCAACAAGCGCTTCGGTGGGCTCACGCTCAAGAAGGGCTGAACTGCCGCAACAGATCTACAAAAGGGCGGCCGCTGTGCCGCCCTTTTTTGTTGGCCCGTCACCCCCAGGCGCGCTCGCGATACCACTTGGTGATCACGTACTTCACACCCTTCCGCACCGGCATCCCCTGATGCAGCGTGGCCGTGTTGACGCTGCCATCGGCCCGGCGGTTGTTCCACGCCAGCAGCTTGCCGGCTTCGGGACGCACGATCTTGTCAGCCGTCACGAATCGCGTGGCGCCGCCCGCGTCCACCGCGTTGAGGTAAAGCATCAGCGTCCATGTGCGCTGGCCCGATCTGGCGCAGAACCGCGCGAAATCTTCGCCGTCGGGTTCAAAATAGTCGGTGTGCGCCTTGAATTCCTGGCCAGGGGCATAGCGCTGGCCCTGGGGTGGTTCGCCGCATGCGGGATCGATCCCGGTCATCGCCGCAAGTCGCGCGTCCAGCGACGCGACCACCGGCTCGGACAGTGGCAAATCGCAGGTTTCGCTGGTGCGGAACAGCGGATCGCCATTGGCGTCGGCGATCGTCGACGGGCGGCGTCCGGCATCGATCAGTGCAATCAGCGCCTCGCAATCCGACGCGCTGACCACGTTGCGCATGATCAGCAGTTCGAGCGCGGGCGAGGGCACCCGTTGCGCGCGCGAAACCGCGCACAACCGCTGGGCAATCGACAAGGTGGGGGCCAGGAGACTCACGCCAGTCAGTTTAAGGCCGTGCGAGACACTTGAACAGTCGATTGGACAGCCGCTACCTGTGGTTTCGCGCGGTGCGCGGCGCCAGGGGGGTATGGGTTCGAGCGCCGGGCAGCAAATGGGAGGGCCGATCACCTTGCGCGAACGCGCGTTGGTCGATGCGGGAATCGAGCGACCGTGCGTGGCATTTCGCGGTTGGGGCGCTGAGTGAGCGTTTCACGCCTGCGCAATTAAATTACGTGGAGCGCGTGCCTTGCAGTTTTCGCTTGCCCTTCGCGCCACCTTTCTGCAACAGCGCGCAGCCTTGCCAATCGTTGCTTGACGATGGCACGGAGTGGTCCCAACAGCGCGCCCTTGTTGTCGCGTGAACGGGACCTGTGGCGATCGTAGCTCAGTTGGTTAGAGCGCCGGTTTGTGGTACCGGAGGTCGGGGGTTCGAACCCCCTCGATCGCCCCATTTCTCTCTCGTTGACGGCACCATATTTGCAGCGCCGATGCACCGGTGCTGCAACGCTGTTGCAGCCAACGAGGAACGCACTATGCCCGCCTTCTGGACCGAAGCCGATTTCGATGCCCACGAAGCCGTCGAGGTTGTCCATGATCGTGCGAGCGGGCTGACCGCGATCTTCGCGATCCATTCGACTCACCGTGGCCCGGCCGCCGGCGGAACGCGCTTCTGGCATTACCTTGATCCTGCGCTGGCGATGCGCGATGCGCTGCGGCTGTCGCGCGGCATGAGCTACAAGAACGCGATGTCCGGGTTGCCGGTGGGCGGCGGCAAGGCCGTGATCCTGGCCGATCCTGCGCGCACCAAGACCCCCGCGTTGATCGCTGCGTTTGGCGATGCGGTTCAGGCGCTGGGCGGGCGCTACATCACCGCCGAGGACGTGGGCATGACCGTGGCCGACATGGTCGCGATCGCAGAACGCACGAAGTATGTCTCGGGGCTTCCGGTAGCCGGGGGTGAAGCGGGCGGCGATCCCGGTCCGTTTACTGCGCATGGCATTTACCTTGGGCTCAAAGCCGCGGTGGCGCACAAGCTGGGGCGTGACCTTCAGGGGGTTCATATCGCTGTTCAGGGCACCGGCAGCGTTGGTGGCGGTCTGGCGCGGTTGCTTGCCGCCGATGGCGCGAAGCTGACTCTGGCCGATGTCGATTCGGCACGCGCCGCCGCGCTCGCCGCCGAACTCGGCGCCGAAACGGTGACTGCCGATGCGGTCATGGACGTGGCGTGCGATGTGTTCAGCCCCAACGCATTGGGTGCGATCCTCGACGATGCCGGTATTGCCCGGCTCAACGCGCCGATCGTGGCGGGCGGCGCCAACAACCAGCTTGCGCGCGAAGGCCACGGCCCGGTGCTGGCCGCACGCGGCATTCTCTATGCGCCGGACTACGTGATAAACGCCGGCGGGATCATCAATGTCACGCTCGAATATCTCGCGCGCGAACAGGACGGCAGCGGAAACCGCGCGGCTGTCGACGCCGCGATCGCAGAGATTCCGGGGCGGCTGAGCGCGATCTGGCGCGAAAGCGAAGCCACCGGCCAAAGCCCGGACGCTGTGGCCGACCGCATGGCGCAAGCCCTGATAGGCAGGTAATACGCGAATCCCTTGCTCAGCGCCCTTCACGGTGGCAGGAGAGCTTCGGCTGCGGCTTCTCCGCTGACCCGAGGGATCAAGCACCGCTTCAGCGTTCATGCACGGTTTCGCCAATCCAGCCCGGTTCCTGCGCCTTGCCCGCTGGCTGATGCCCGCGCTGTTGGGGCTTGGCTTGCTGTCGAGCATCGGCGCGCTGCTGTTCGGGCTGATCGTGGTGCCGCCCGATCGGCTGATGGGTGAAACGGTGCGCATCCTGTTCATCCACGTGCCATGCGTGTGGATCGGCATGGCCGGGTGGACCACGCTGGCGATTTGCAGCCTGATGGAACTGGTGTGGCGACATCCACTGGCGGCCATCGCCGGACGCGCGGCGGCGGTGCCGGGCGCGGCGTTCACCGCGATGGGGCTGGCGACAGGGTCGATCTGGGGCCGGCCTACCTGGGGCACCTGGTGGGTGTGGGATGGCCGGCTGACCAGCTTCCTGATCCTGCTGTTTCTTTATTTCGGCTATATCGCGCTGGCCCATGCCGCGCAGCGCGATGCCGCCGCCGGAGAGGGCGGCAACCGCATCGTGGCCATTTTCGGGTTGGTCGGCGCGATCAACATTCCGATCATCAACCGTTCGGTGGTGTGGTGGAACAGCCTGCACCAGCCAGCGTCGATCACGATGGGCAAATCCGCGATCGACGGCACGTTCCTGTGGCCGCTGCTGATCGCGGCGATCGGGTTCTCGCTGATCTATGGCGCCTTGGTGATGGCACGGATGCGCACGTTGCTGGCCCAGATCCAGACCGAGGCGCGTCTGCGTCGCAAGGCTATGGCATGAAGGTCGGGGCGTAAGAATCCAATGCGCGAACACCTTTCACAATGGGATTTCGTGACCGCTGCATACGCGGTAGTCGGCTTCGGCATGGTCGCGCTGATTGGCTGGACGCTTTATGCAATGCGCCGCGCAGAACAACGCCGTGACGAGGTGAAACGCCGATGACTGCCCTGAAATGACCACCGGGATCGGTCCCAAGCTCGCGCGCCCCGTCGCCGCCAAGCACCAGCGGCTGGTGCTGGTGGTAATCGCGCTGGTTGTGCTCGTGGGCGCGGGGTTGCTTGCTTCGTATGCGCTGCGCAGCCAGGCCAGCTATTTCTACCTCCCCGCCGATATTGCCGCCAAGCCGCCCGAACAGGGCCGCGCGGTGCGGCTGGGCGGAATGGTGGAAAAAGGCTCGATTTCCCACGAGGCCGATGGCGTGACCGTCCATTTCGTGGTCGGCGATGGCAAGGCGAAAGTGCCGGTCAAATTCAAGGGAATCACGCCGGACCTGTTCGTCGAAAATTCGGGCGTGGTTGCCGAAGGCCGGATGGAAGGCGCGACTTTCGTGGCCGACAACCTGCTGGCCAAGCACGACGAGAAATATGTGCCGCGTGAAATGCAGCAGATGACCAAGGATCAGGCCAAGCAACTGGTCGCGGAAACGAAGTAGGACCAGGCCGGCAGCATGGGGCAACACCTTGAGATTTTTGCGCAATGATAGCTGAACGTCATGATAGCTGAGCTGGGCCTTGCAGTGTTGTGGCTGGCGGCGGCGCTGTCGGTGTTGCAACTGATCGCGGGCAGCCTGGCGTTGCGCAGCGATATCACGCTGTCGCCCGGTGGGCGCGGCACGGCGCTGGCGGGCATCGTCCGTCCGCTCGCGGTGGCGCAAGGCGGGTTGGTCGCGATCGCGTTCGTGTGCCTGATCACGGTGTTCCTGACGACCGACTTGTCAGTCAAGCTGGTGGTCGAAAACAGCCACTCGATGAAGCCGTGGATCTTCAAGCTGGCCGGCGCCTGGGGCAACCACGAAGGCTCGATGCTGATGTGGGTGACGATCATGGGGCTGGGCGGCGGTTGCGTTGCGTTGGTCGAACGGCGGCTGCCCGAAAACACGCTGATTGCCACGCTGGCGGGGCAAGCCTTTGTTTCGATTGGCTTTTATGCGTTTCTGCTGTTCGCCTCGAACCCGTTCACCCGGCTGCCCGAAGCGGCGGCCGAAGGGCAGGGGCTCAACCCGCTGCTGCAGGACGTGGGGCTCGCGTTCCACCCGCCCACGCTTTACGTCGGCTACGTCGGGCTTTCGATCGCATTCAGCTTTGCGATCGGCGCGCTGGTCACGCGCGATGTCGGCCCGGCGTTCGCGCGCGCGATGCGGCCGTGGGTCATGGGTGCGTGGATTTTCCTGACGCTGGGCATCACTGCCGGATCGTACTGGGCCTATTACACGCTCGGCTGGGGCGGCTGGTGGTTCTGGGACCCGGTCGAGAATGCGTCACTGATGCCGTGGCTGGCGGCGACCGCGCTGCTCCATTCGTGCTCGGTGCTGGCGGCGCGCAATGCCTTGCGCGCGTGGACGGTCATGCTGGGCGTGATCGCGTTCTCGATGTCGATGATCGGCACGTTCCTCGTGCGCTCGGGCATCCTGACGTCTGTCCATGCCTTCGCGGTCGACCCCACGCGCGGGAGTTTCATCCTGGCGCTGCTGGCGATCTACATCGGTGGCGCGCTGGCACTGTTCGGCTTGCGCGCCTCGACCGTGACCGAGGGCGAACGCTTTGCGCCGGTTAGCCGCGAAGGCGCGCTGGTGTTCAACAATGTGATGCTGACGGCCACGCTGGGCATCGTGCTGATCGGCACGCTCTACCCGCTGCTGACCGAGGCGATGGGCACCAAGGTTTCGGTCGGCCCGCCGTACTTCAACCCGGTTTCGGC
>NZ_JANXWG010000142.1 GCF_025351285.1 Novosphingobium sp. | reverse complement strand
CGCGTCTTCACATCCTACGACAACATCATCGACCACTGCTGCGAAGCCTGGAACAAGCTCATCGATCAGCCTTGGCACATCATGACCATCGGCCGCCGCAAATGGGCGCGTGGGTCATGATCAGTGCAGGTTGGTATAAGTAAAGTGTCACCGTAACTCTAAGTAAAATATCACCGTAACTTAACTAAGATCACCATCTGCCTTCACGCCCACCAATGATAAACCGAGCGAAGCCGCGTGCGCTCGAACGGCAGAAGTCGGACGCCCTAATCTCTGTGCAATGGTGATTGCTCGCGAGCCGCCATTAGCCATCGCTTTAAGGATACTGACTTCGTAGTCAGTCCAAGGTTTTCCCGCTCTTCCCTTCAATTCACCAGCCATGCAGACCTCGTCAAGATGTTCGTCGACAGTGCTCACCGTCGACCGTGCGCTATGGCTCTTTGCCCAGATTGGGGCGCGACTGCCGCATCAACGGTCGAGATAACGCCCGGCCGTTAAAATATTTTGGATCGGTGAGCTTCACTATCGCTTGAGGGACTTTTCGTGCGCGAGGCGCAATTTGGATCGTTGCGCCCCGCTCGGCCCACACCATCCGGTGGAGGCGGTAGCGCGCGCAGAGGTCCGGGCCGGTGCCCTGCCGGTGCTGGACGATCCGCGCGAGGCCGGTCTGCGCGAGCGACGCCCGGATCGATCGTGCCGCGATCTGGTCGGCCATGATGGTCACCCAGCCGCCGTGTCGTTCGCGATCCGTGGTGCGGTTTCAGAGCGGCGGGGCGGGGGGTTGAGCCGTGGCGACGGATGGGCCGATTGCGGACATTGCTCCGCACGCTGGGCACGGCTAGTCTGCAATCCAATGGTATTGGTCGGAACAGTTTATGCAGTTTGACATTGCTCGTCGCATGATGATCGAACTCAAAAAAAGCGATGCGTTCATCAACACGCTTCTCGCATTAGCAGAAGAAATTGCAGATGAAGAAGAGCGTCGCGTCGTAAGAAAGAGAATAGCAAACGTGATGGGCGAGATATATTGTGAGATTTGGCGACCCATTGAAATTGAACACCCTTCCTTGCGGGAAAGTGACGAAGCACTATAAATGGAGGGCCTGAGCTGACTACGGAAGCCCCTCATATTATGGCCACTACGGCTGCCTCCCTGACCCTTCGCTGACAGTCCCCCTCCCAGTCTTTCAGAACATTGCGCCCCTTGCCGATCGTCCACGAAAGCCGCCGATCGTTGCGTCCCGATCGGCCCACACCAGCCGGTGGAGGCGTTAGCGCGCGCAGAGGTCCGGGGCGGTGCCCTGCCGGTGCTGGACGATCCGCGCGAGGCAGGTCTGCGCGAGCGGCGCCCGGATCGATCGTGCCGCGATCTGGTCGGCCATGATGGTTGCACAGTTGCCGTGAAGTTCGCGATTTGTGGTGGGGTTTTAAAGGCATGGGGAGCGCGGGACAAGGCCGGGGCAATGCATGGGGCAATTCCGGCCGAATGGTCGCCAATTGCATTGCGAAGACCGCATCTTCGCGATCTGGACTCGACCTTTTGTGCACGTTCAGGAAGCAGGCGTCGGCCAGCAGACAAATCGCGCCTCCTCGACCGAGTTCATTCCCCGCACCTCAAATCCGGGGAGCAGTCGCAGCCGTTGCAACGCCGCTTCCTCGCCTGTCGCCATCTGCGGAAACGCGACCTTGGTCCGTCCTGTCCTGTCGTTTAGCAGCCACCAAACGTCCGCTCCCCAAGGTCCGCTATGGTTCGTCTCCAAGCAGACAGCCCCAAGGTCAGCCATCCTGATGCGCTGCTCCACCTGTTTGGGCGATCGGCAAACAATCTGATCATCTGCCGTGACCTCGACGACAAACCGAGCTTCTGGATGCTTCATCGCGCAAAGGTGCCTTGTTTGTGGCTTTGGATCAATGGCAGCTTCCAATCAATTCCGGCTGCAGCCGACTAGCGAAAGCTAGCGTTAAAGACGACGCCAAGCCCAACCCGGTTACGCCGCATCACGATCGCCCAAACACTTCCCGCCACCACGCAACCAAAAAAGTCCGGGGTGCAGGGGCCGCTGGCCCCTGCGAATCTTCCTTCCCCTCTTGAATCTTGCCCAAGCCCCAACCCCGCCACACCGGCACAATCAGCGCTTGCCCAACCCCCGCTCGCGCGGCCATCCTGTGTCCCGCAGCCGGGTCGCCAATCCATGTGCGTGCGCGAGCCCAACGGGGCCGCCGCCACCAGCCGGAGTGACCCGATGAAACTGCCGTTCGACGATATCCAGCGCCGCTTCCTGCTCAAATTCGGCGAGGCGCTGTTCGATGACTATGCCGAAATGGCGATTCCGGTGGAAGCGGTGGTCGAGCGGTTCGAGGTGCTGATCGCGCGGATCGGCGGGACCAAGGCGGACGAGGTCAGCTTTGCGATCTATGCCGCCAACCTGGCGCTGGGGCCGTTCTTCGACGAGGTTTCGGTCGATACGCGCAAGGACCGCATCCGCAACCGTATGCAGGACACGCATTCGCATTTCTTCCACGAACTGGGCCGGATTCGCGGGATCATGTACCTTTCGTACTACAGCCACTGGGAGCCGGCCGAGGACGGCAGCGACGGGCAGGACGAAAACCGCACCAACCCGGTCCACCAGCAGATCGGCTTTACGCTGCCCAAGTTCCGGCAGGGCTTGCGCGGCCCAGGCGACGTGCCGGTGCCGATCGACGTGACGCCGGGGCGCGAAATCGATGCCGCGCACTTCGTCAACGCCGCCACGATCCCGCACGATATCGACATTGTGGTGGTCGGATCGGGCGCCGGCGGGGCGATCGCGGCGCTCAACTTGTCCAGGCATTACAAGGTGCTGGTGATCGAGGCCGGGCCGTACTTGCGATCGGATGAAATCAACCACGAAGAAGGGATGATGACCGCTAGGCTCTACAAGCACGGCGCGTTGCAGACCACCGCCAACAACGACATCGTGGTGTTCCAGGCGCGCAACGTGGGGGGCGGGCCGACGATCAACAACGGCATTTCGCTGCGCGCCAAGGGCGATGTGCGGCTGCACCCCGATGCGCCCGACGTCTTCGCCAAGTGGGCCGAAATCGGCGCGCCGATCGATGAAGCGCGGTTCATGGCCGCTTATCAGGCGGTGGAGGACTTGCTCGAAATCAAGGAAATCGAACACCGCTCCAGCCGCTCGAACGGGCCGCACTTGCTCAACGGGTGGGCCAAGTTCCTGACGCAGGACAACGATCCGGTGTTCCATGCGGCCAAGCCGGGCTGGTTCCGCAAGAACTTTGGCCCGTCCGAATCCGCCAGCCCTTGCGGCTATTGCGGGTATTGCAACACCGGCTGCCCTTACGCGCGCAAGGTGGCGATGGGCACGCGCGTGCTGCCGCGAGCCTGCGCGGAGGGCGCGAAGATCCTGGCCGAAACCAAGGTGGAAAAGATCCTGTGGGCCAGAAATCGTAATAATGGGGGTCCATCGGGCCAGCCCAGCCGTGCGATCGGCGTGACCGTCACCGATCGCGACGGGATCGCGCGGGTCATCCCGGTGCGCGTGGGCGTGGTGGTGGCCGCGGGCACGATCGCCTCGTCGCTGCTGCTGGCGCGCTCGGGGATCGATGGCACGGGCGAACAGATCAGCCTCAACATCGCCTCGCCCGTCACCGCGCTGATGCCCGAGGACGTGATGGCGGGCAAACCTTCGTGGGACGAGGACCAGATGGCGACGATGGTCGATTGCAAGGACTTCATGCTCGAATCGCACTTCCAGGCGCCGATGACCATGTCCGCGCTGATGCCCGGCTGGTTCGGCGAAATGGACCGCCGGATGCGCCACTACAGCTGCATCGTCGAAACCGGCATCCTGTTCGCCGCCGATCGGCTGGGGCGGATTTCGGGCGGCAAACTCGACATGCGGCTGACCGAGGAGGAGCTGGTGGTGGTCCGCCGTGCGATGGTGGTGGCCACGAAAATGCACTTCGCCGATGGCGCGATCGAAGTCTGGCCGGCGCTGTCCAGCGGCCGCGTGGTCTATCCGCACGAGGACTTCGAAGCCGTCTATGCCGAAGAAATCCAGCATGCCGACGATATCACGCTGTCTTCCGCGCACCCGCACGGCGGCAACCCGATGCACGCCGATCCGCACGCCGACAACAGCGTGGTGGATCTGGATTGCCGCGTCCACGGCACGTCAAACGTGCTGGTGACCGATGCCAGCGTGTTCCCGAGCTGCATCCGCGTGAACGCGCAGCTCACCACGATGGCGATGGCGCAGTACGCCACCGGGCAGGGCGATCCATTCGCAGGGATTGCGGTGCTTGAGGTGGCGGAGATTTGATTTCCGGTTGAAGAGTACCTCCGGCGGGCAAAGGACTCAGCCCCTTGCCCGCCGGAGGCCCTTTACCAACCTGCTTTGCCTTCGCCCTTCGCCACTCTAAGACTGCATCCATGCTCCGCCTCCTTACCGCACTCATCGCCCTGCTGGCGCTCACCCCGCCCGCTCTTGCCGCCACAGCGCCGACCGTGCTTGCCGCGGCCAGCTTGCAAGAGGCGCTGACCGAGGCCGCCGATGCTTTCGCGAGGGCACGCCATCCGCGCCCGGTCCTGGCGTTTGCGGCGAGTTCGGCGTTGGCGCGGCAGGTTCAGGCGGGGGCGCCGGCGGATATGTTCGTTTCGGCGGATGAGCAGTGGATGGATGCGCTGGCGGCCAAGCGGTTGATCGTGGCAGCATCGCGGCGTGATCTAGTGACGAACGCGCTGGTGCTGATCGAGCCGGCCGCCGGGAGCACCCGGCTGGCGATTGCGCGCGGGTTTCCGCTGGCGCGCGCGCTTGGTGCGAGCGGGCGACTGGCGCTGGCCGATCCGGCAGCGGTTCCGGCGGGGATTTACGCGAAGGCGGCGCTGACCAGCCTGGGTGTGTGGCCGAGCGTGGCGGGGCGGATCGCGGCGGCGGAGAATGTGCGGGCGGCGATGGCTTTGGTTGAACACGGGCAGGCGCCGCTGGGGATTGTTTACGCGACCGATGCGCTGGCGTCGGCCAAAGTGCGCGTGGTGGCCCGGTTTCCGAGCGCAAGCCACCCGCGCATCGTTTACCCGGTGGCCCTGATTGCGCCGATCAACGGGCGCGCGGCCAATCCCGAGGCCGAGGCGTTCCGGCGGTTCCTGCTGGGGCGCGAGGGGCAGGCAATCCTGCGCCGTCACGGTTTCGGCCCGGCGTGAACGCTGCGGCGCTGACAGCGGCCGATTGGCAAGTCATCGCACTGTCGCTGAAAGTCAGCGGCGTGGCGGTGCTGGCGACCTTGCCGGTGGCATTCGGGCTGGCCTGGGCTCTCGCACGTTGGCGGTTTTTCGGCCGGGTGTTGCTCGATGCGCTGGTGCATCTGCCGCTGGTGCTGCCGCCGGTGGTGGTCGGCTGGGCATTGCTGCTGCTGCTGGGCCCGGCGGGACCGGTGGGCGGCTGGCTCGAGCGCACGCTGGGCGTGACGGTGATGTTCCGCTGGACCGGCGCGGCGATCGCGGCGGGCGTGATGGCGCTGCCGCTGATGGTACGCGCGATCCGGCTGTCTTTGGAGGCAATCGATCCGCGCTTTGAACAGGCGGCCGAAACGCTCGGTGCGGCGCCCGCGCGGCGCTTTGCCACGATCGTGCTGCCGCTGGCGGCGCCGGGGGTGCTGACCGCGGTGATCCTCGGGTTCGCGCGCTCGCTGGGCGAATTCGGCGCGACGATCACGTTCGTTTCGGCGATCCCCGGAGAGACCGAGACGCTGCCGCTGGCAATCTATTCGGCCTTGCAGATACCGGGAGCAGAGGCGCGGGTGTGGGCGCTGGCGGGCGTTTCGGTGCTGCTGGCGCTCATGGCACTGGCGGGTTCGGAGTGGCTGGCGCGGCGCCATGGCGGGAGCGGCGGCCGTGTCCTTTGAGCACGCGTTCGATGTCGACGTAAGGCGCAAGCTGGGCGATGCCACGGTGGGTGCGACGTTCACCGCGGACGGTGGCCTGACCGTGCTTCACGGCAGTTCGGGCGCGGGCAAGTCGAGCGGGCTGGCGATGGTGGCGGGCTTGCTGCGGCCCGATTCAGGACACGTGCGCGTGCTGGGCGAGACGCTGTTCGATGCAGCGGCGGGGATCGACGTGCCCGCGTACCGGCGGCGGCTGGGGCTGGTGTTCCAGGACGGGCGGCTGTTCCCGCACATGACCGTGCGCGCGAACCTGCTTTACGGGTGGAAGCTGGCGGATTTGGCCGATCGCTGGATCGAGCCCGCTGTGGTGATCGAATTCCTCGGCATCGAAGCCTTGCTCGATCGGCGGCCGCGCACGTTGTCGGGCGGGGAGGCGCAGCGCGTGGCGATCGGACGCGCGTTGCTGTCGGGCGCGCGCGCTCTGTTGCTCGATGAGCCGTTGACCGCGCTCGATCCGGCGCGGCGCGAGGAGATTCTGCGCGTGATCGAACGGCTGCGCGACGAACTGAAGCTGCCGATGCTCTACGTCACGCACGATCGCGAAGAGGCGGCGCGGCTGGCGACGCAGACGATCACCGTCGAGCGGATCTAGCCGCCCGTTGCGGGGAATTCGAGCTGGCTGGTATCGTACCCCAGCGCCTTTGCGCGCGCGACCAACGGTGCCACTTCGGCCTGCGTGGGGCGGGGATTGCGCGTGTAGATCCACAAGTCGTGGAACGTGGGATCGGCCGAGATGAACCAGCTATAATCCGGGGCGACGTCGAGCACCCAGTAATCGCGCTGGACGGGCACGATGCCGAGGAAGCGGTAGCTTACGTGCAGCCTGGCGTTGGTGCCCGGGTCCAAGATCCGCGCAGGGCCGCCGATGGTCTTGCGCTTGCCGGTGGACGATCCTTGATAGCAGAAATCGAGCACCTTGACCTTGGTGCCGCCCTGCGGCGTGTAGGTCGTGCCGCCTGCCACGCAGCCGTCGGTCAGCTTCATCGGGCGGCGGCCGATTTCGTACCAGGTGCCGGTGTAGAAGCGCACTGCATCGATGGTGGTCGCGGGGTGCAAGGGGCTGTTCGAGGTGTCGACCGTTGCGCAGGCGGCAAGCACCAGCGCGGCTACCCCGAGCAGCGCAAGGCGGGAGTGGGCATACCGGATTGCGCGCATGAGGATTCTCCGACGGACTCCAACTGACCGGCGTGTCCATCCATAGAGCCGCAGCGGCAAGCGGCAATTGCCCCGAAGGACAGCGGCGCGGGCCGGGCAAGCGCAAATCAACTCCACAATCGAGCGGACCATTCGGCTCGCTTGTCGCGTTGCGCCAAGTCGCTGTCACAAACCCCGCGTAAGATAGTGCCCGACGATCCATTCGGTTCGAGGGGATTCGGTACGATGGCCACAACCGCGCTGTTCGATGCCCGCCGCCGCGCGGTGATGCTGGCGGCTTCGCAGCGGTGGCGTGTGCAGCCGCCCGATACGAAGGCGCAAGCGGTCTCGCCCAGCCAGCAATCGCGCTTCGATGCGCGCCGCGCCAGCCTGGTCCATGCCGGCGAATTGATGGCGCAAGGCCGCTTGCCGGTGTTCATCGAGCGCAAGATGGGCGCCACGCTCGATTGGGTGACCACGCCGACCAGCGAAGCCGCGCGCATGGCGGGGCGGCCGGTGGCGCGGATCGTCGCCAATGCCGATCCGCGGGTGGAGCCGGTGGGGTTCGCCACAGGGTTCCTGATCTCGCCCAGTGTGTTGCTGACCAACTGGCACGTGTTCCCCGATGCCGGATCGGCGCGCGGCACCGGCGCCAATTTCCTGCACGAACAGGGCGATGCCGGGGTGGCGCGCGGGGTGACCTTCGAACTCGATCCCGATGCCTTGTTCCACGCCGACGATGCGCTCGATTACGCGATCGTGGCGGTCAAGCCCACCGCGGTGACGGGCGAACTGCTGTCGTCGCTGGCGTTCCTGGCAGTCAACGGCTCATCGGCCAAGATCCTGCCCGGCATGCCGATCCGCATCATCGAATATCCCGACGGCGGGGCCAAGCGCTATGCCACGCAGAACTGCCGGCTGCTCGACCTGCGCGACGACGGATTCCTGCGCTATGAAACCGATACCGCCGAAGGATCGTCGGGATCGCCGTGCTTTACCGAAATCTGGGAGGTGTGCGGGCTGCACCACGCCTCGATCCCGCGCACGCGCGGCGATGATGTGCTCAACAAGGACGGTTCGGTGTGGGCGCCGGGCCAGCCCGATGATGGCATCGACTGGATCGCCAACGAAGGCGTGCGGATCAGCGCGGTGGTGCGCGCGCTGGCGTCGATCAGGCCGGGTGACGCGTCGGCCACGCGGCTGCTGGGCGAACTGCTGGTGGGAACGGTCGATCCTGCGGACGACGTGAGCAAGCTGGCGACCGCGCCCGAAGACGTTTCTGGCGTGCGACCTGCCAACCTCCTGAAAGGATCGGCGATGGACGGCGTGACGATGAATTTCAGCGGCCCGGTGGCGATCTACATCGGCGGTCGTGGCGAGGCGGCGATTGCGGTTCCGGATGCGACCGAAACCACCGTGGCGCCGGAAAAAACGCTTCGCTTCGATCCGAATTATGACGACCGCGAGGGCTACGACCCCGGGTTCCTCGGAAATGGGCTGCTGGTGCCGGTGCCCACCGTTTCGGCCGCGCGCGAGGGCGAGATGTTCAAGGAAAACGGCGCGATTACGGTGCTCAAGTACCATCACTACAGCCTGGCGATGAATGCGCAGCGGCGGTTGCAGATGTGGTCTGCGGCCAATGTCGATTACGATCCGGCGCGGCGCACCACCAACGGGCGGGCGTTTTTCGGCACCGATCGCTGGATCGGCGATCCGCGCATTCCGGCCAGGTTCCAGCTTGCCGATGCCGATGTCTATGGCCCGGCCGGGCAGATCGACCGCGGCCACATCGTGCGGCGCGAGGACAGCGCCTGGGGCGATACGCCGACCGAGACCGAATTCGCCAATTCGGACACCTTCCACTGGACCAATTGCACCCCGCAGCACGCCGCGTTCAACCGATCACAGCCGGGCAAGCGGTGGGATGGGGTGAATGGGCTGTGGGGCGGGTTCGAGAACCACGTCCAGAAGAACCTCCAGACCGGTGATACCCGCGCCTGCATTCTGGCCGGACCGGTGTTGGCGGCCGACGATCCGTCGCAGGATTTCGGCACCGGCCCGGTGCAGGTTCCGCTGGTGTTCTGGAAGGTGGTGGTGGTCGGCAACCTGGATAGCGAGGGCGCGCGGTCATTGCGCAGTTATGGCTTTTTGTTGTCGCAGAAGGACGTGGTCGATCGGTTCGGGGTGGAATTCGCGGCGGGGGAATTCGCGCGATTCCAGGTGTCGCTGGCGACGATCAGCGAGAAGGCGGGCGTGGTGTTCGATGCGGCGCTGATCTCGGCGGATACGACGGCGGGTTGAGGCTTCCCGCCCGCTTGCGGGAGGGGGTTAGGGGGTGGGCCGCGTCATGAGACCACCTTGAAAAAGAAGTGCCCACCCCTAGCCCCTCCCGCAAGCGGGCGGGGGACCTGTGGCGTCAGTCGCGGCGCGGTATTTACTTCGCCGGCGCCGCCGCTCCATCGGGCAGGACCAGCAGCTCCACCGCCTTGCCCGGGATCAGGTACTTGCGCGCCTCGCGTTGCACGTCGGCGGCGGTCAGCGCGGCAACGCCGGCCTTGGCCTGCTTCAGCCGATCGAGGTATTGCGCTTTCGATTGCGCGCGCTCGGTCAGGCCCAGCCAGCCGAAATTGGTTTTGAGCACATTGTCGAACCGTTCGAGCATGGGAGCGCGCGAGCGCAGCAGCGTATCGGCATCGATCGGGGCATCGTTGAGCGCCTGCACCGTTTTGGCCAGCGCGGCGCGGGCGGCGGGCACGTCTGCGACGTCGACCGAGGCCTGGATCGCAAACGTGCCGTAGCCGGGGTAGATCGACGAAGCGACGCTCGATGCGCCGGGCGAATAGCTCTTGCCCAGCGCCTCGCGCAGCGTTTCGAGCACTGCGTTTTTCATCACTTCCTGGAGCAAGTCGAGCGTCAGCGTTTCGACGGGGTCCTTGTCGTCACGCGTGGGCCAGACCAGCTTGATCGTGGCCTGGCTGGGATCGCCGGCGTGGCGGATCACCTGGAGGCCGCGCTTGGCGGTGAACTGGCGCTGGCGCTGTTCGGTGTAAGGCCGGAATTCGGGCTCGCGCGGGGGCAATGCGCCGAAGGTTTTCGCAATCGCGGCGATGGTCGCGGCTTCGTTGATATCGCCGACCACGCCGATCTCGATCGCGCCCTTGGCCAGCCTATCACCGATCACGCCCTTGAGCCGCGTGAAGTTGAGCGCCTGGTAATCGGCCAGCTTGCGGAAGCTGAAACGCGGATCGTCGTCGGACAGAAGGGCGCCTTGCGCGTGGCCCAGGGCGCCGTCGGGGGTGGAGCGATAGCGCAGGAAGTAGTTGGCGGTGTTCTGCCGATAGCGCAATTCGCCCTCGGGCCGGTAGCCGGGGTCTGTCACGTAAGCCGCCAGCAATTGCAATTCGAGCTGGAGATCTTTCGGCGTGGTGCCGGCAAGCTGGGTGAAAGTCTCGGGGCTGCGGCCGAGCCCGCCCGAAACGGTGTGGCCGGCCAGCAGCGTTTCCAGTTCGTCCTCGCTGTGGAGGCCGAGGCCGCCCGCGGCGAACACTCCGATCATTTCGGTGGCGATCGGGTCGGTGCGGGTGTCGAGCATCTGTCCGCCGTCAAGCGCCACGCGCACCAGCACGCTGCCCTTGTCGAGATCGGTGTGCTTCAGGTTGAGCCGCACGCCGTTGGCAAAGCGCAGTTCGCGGATGCCATACAACGGTTCGACCGTGTCCGAAACCACCGTGCCCGGCGTGCCGAACGAGGTATAGCCGAAGCCCGCATCGGGGCCGCCCGCTGCGGGCACGCCGCCAGCCACCAGCAACGAGGTCTGGTCGATTTTGGTGTGCCATGCCTTGTCCCACGCCGCACGCAAGGCGGCGGTGCCGCCGGGGGGCAGCTTGCGGCCCTGGAAGCGGATCAGCGGCGCATCGAGCGGCAGCGCTTCGCTTCGCCCATTTTCGGATTTCAGGGCAGCGAACACGGCTTGCGGCGTGATCTGCGGGGCGAACTGGTTGAAGCGTTCGAGCGCATTGGCCGGGGTGACGGGCACGCGATCATCGCGCAGCAGCACCAGCAGCCCGGCCACCAGCGCGGCGTGGCTGCGGGTATCGGCGCGGGTTGCCGACACTTCGAGCGCCTGGCGCGTGCTGGCCAATTGCTCATCCACCTCGGCCTGGGTGAAGCCTTGCGCCAACGCCTTGCGCAGCGCGGTGGCGGCGGCAGTCAGGCCGTCGAGCGAGCGGTTGTCGGGGCTGTCGATCACCAGGTTGGTGCTGCGCCCGATGCGGAACACGTCCGACGTGCCGAAGCCCGCATCGCGGAACGGGGGCTTGGGCTGCCGTGCCAGCCGGGTCAGCCGGCGGTCGATGATCGCATAGCCCAGGCTGCGCAGCAGGTCGGTGCGGCGTTGCGCGGCGGTGTCGGGTTCGTAAAGCCACTTGCCCAGCCGGGTCACGGTGACGCGTTCGGCCAGCGCGGGGTGGATGAAGGCGCCGGTCAGCCCCTTGCGCGATGGCTGGACTTTGCCCTGCGACGGGCGCGGGGCGGGCGATGCGGCGGGCCAATCGTCGAAGTGTCGCTTGATGTCGGCCTCGGTCGCGTCGGGATCGAGATCGCCGACGACGATCACCGTGGTTTTCGCGGGCACATACTCGCGCCGCCAGAACGCGGTGAGCGAAGCGGCACTGGCCTTGTCGAGCGTTTCGGGCACGCCGATCGGCAGCCGCTGCGGGAATGTCGCGCGCGGGTGGAGAAAGGCGAGCTGGTCCTTGACGTTGTCGAGCGCATAGCCACGCCCGTCGCGCAGTTCGGACAGCACCACCCCGCGTTCGCGCGATACGGCGGCGGGCGCAAACGTCAGTTCGCTGGCGGTTTCGCGCATCAGCGTGAGCGCGGTGTCGACCAGCTTGGGCGTCACGCGCGGCAGGTTGAGCTTGTAGAGCGTGTGTTCGAAGCTGGTTTCGGCATTGGTATCGGCGCCGAACGCCAGGCCTTCGCGCTGGAGCAGATGAACCATTTCGCCTTCGGGCACGTGGGTGCTGCCGTTGAACGCCATGTGTTCGACGAAGTGGGCAAAGCCGCGTTCATCGTCGCGTTCATCGAGCGATCCGGCGGAAATCTCCATCCTCACTTCGGCGGTGCCGGCGGGGGTGGCGTTGCGGCGGACGACATAGCGCATGCCGTTGGCCAGCCGGCCGAAGCGATAGCCGGGATCGACGGGGAGATCGCTTTTCTCGAAAGCCCAGCCTGGTTGCGTGGGCAAGGCGGTGCCTGCGCGCGGGCCAGCGGCGCAACCGACCAGCGCAAGCGTCAACACGGTGGCGGCGAAGCGTTCCAGGGAAATGATCATCGCGGCATACCTAGCGCGAAAATCGTGCCGTCGAAACCACCCAGCGCTCGACGTCCGGCTCAATGTGAAACGGGCCGGCACAATGGCCGGCCCGTTCCGTGTTTCATCGAACGATCGAAACGATCAGAGGCCGGTGGCCCCGCTGGGTGTGCCCCAACCGGTCGGGCCATCGTAGCCGACGCCCGCGGTGCACAAGTACGTGCTGCCGCATGTGCCGTTGGTGCCGCTGGTCACGTCGTTCTGCCCGACGCCATGGTTGGCCCAGATGCCGGCGGCGGCCTGGGGATGGAGGTTGTAGGCGGCGTAGATTCCGCCAACCAGTGGCGCAGCGACGCTGGTGCCGCCGAACACGAGCCAGCCCGACTTGGAGCCGGTGCCGGTGGGACCATAAACAGCCACGCCGGTGGCGGGATCAGCCACGGCGGAGATGTCGGCTTCCATGCGGAATGCGCAGAGGCCGTCGGTCTGGAAGCCGGGCTTGGGAAATGTGGCGCTGCAGCCGCTGCCAGCCCCGTTCCACGCCGTTTCGGTCCAGCCGCGGGTGCTGGTGTCCTGGACCAGATGCGTGCCGCCGACTGCGATCGCACCGGGCGCCGAGGCGGGGAACTGCACGCCATAGCCGCTATCGCCGCTGCTGACGGTCACCGCGATGCCGGGCTGGCTGTAGACCGCGGAGTAAGCGCTCGAACCGGCTTCGCCGCCGCCATAGCTGTTCGAAATGACGATCGCGCCCAGCCTGGCCGCAGTGCTGACCCCGGCTGCGAGGTTGGCGAGAGTTGCGCTCGACGATTGCACCAGCAGGATCTTGCAGGTGGGGCACATCGCGCTGGCCATGTCGACCTCGAGCGCCTGTTCCTGGGCCCAGCCGGTGTTGGCGCGCGGATAGCTGGTGCCGCCGTTCTGATCGACCTTGCGGAAGCAGCCGTTGGCGGTGGTGCAGGCTGGCAGCCCGTATTGCGCGCGATAGGTGGCAAGATCGGCTTCGGCGTTCGAGTAGCCATAGGCATCGACGATCGCAATCGTACCGGTGCCGGTTCCCGTGACCTTGTAGGCCGTCCTGAGACTTGCCGGGCTGAAGCCACCAGGCGTCACGTTGGGTGCGGCGTTGCCGTTCTTGCCTTCTTTTTCGTTGCCCGCCGAATCGGTGACCACATGCGCGTGGCAATAGGCCTCACCCGGTGCCACTGCGTGCGAGCAGGCGGCTTTGTGGAACACGTTGCCGCTGCGTTCCAGCGCGGTGGCCGACTGGGCTTGCGCGGTGGTGCCGAACGCTCCGCCGAAAGCCAGCGCCGCGAACCCGATCGCGATACCCGGAAATTTGTGTTTCATGATGCTGCACCCCCCATTGTTTTGCACAGGCCATCCTGATCCGCCCGAGTAGGTGAAGGCTGCCTTTGCGTGGCTGGTAAGCGCAAACGGTAAAGGCGCCATTTGGCATGTATTGCGACAGACGGTAACAAAAGTGCGCCAGGATGATGGAACAATGCGCATCAATTAATTACAACAAGTAAGAAACAGCTGTCAGCGCGACATCAGGAACACCGCGTGTTCGGCGCGGAAGTTGGCGGCGGCGGCGCTGGTTTCGCGATCGCCGTTGAGGAACCACGCGCGTTCGAGCACGATGCCCCGTGTCGCCACCAGCGCCCGGAAATCGTCGACCGTCACGTGGTGGATGTTGGGTGTTTCGTACCACGCCACGGGCAGCAGCCGCGTCACGGGCATGCGCCCGCCCCACAGCAACGACAGCCGCACCCGCCAGTGCGCGAAATTGGGGAACGACACGAACGCCTTGCGCCCGATCCGCAGCAGGTGTTCGAGCACCAGGTCGGGCCGTCGCGTGGTCTGCAATGTCTGGCTCAGGATTGCGTAATCGAAGGCGTGATCGGGATAATCGGCCAGGTCCACGTCGGCATCGCCCTGGATCACCGACAGCCCGCGCGACACGCATGTGGCCACGCTGGCTGAATCGAGTTCCATCCCGCGTGCATCGGCGTTGCGATCCCGTTGCAGCGCCGCCATCAGGTCTCCATCGCCGCAGCCGACATCGAGCACGCGCGATCCCGGCGCGACATTGGCGGCGATGATTGCCAGGTCGGGGCGCAGCGCGCCGGCGCCGGAGGGCGCTCTCAAGCTTGATGTCATCGATCGGCCCCGAGGAACCCCGTCACCACGCGATCGAGCGCGGGCACGTCGAGCAGAAACGAATCGTGCCCGAACGGCGCGCTCAGTTCGACGAAGCTCACGGCTGCACCGGCCGCGTTCAGGGCGTGGACGACGCTGCGCGATTCGGCAGTGGGGTAGAGCCAGTCGGTGTCGAAGCTGACCAGGCAGAACCGCGTTCTGGTGCCCGCGAAGGCCGCCGCCAGCTTGCCGCCGTGTTCTTCGGCCAGGTCGAAATAGTCCATCGCGCGGGTGATGTAGAGGTATGAGTTGGCATCGAACCGGTCGGTGAAGGCGAGGCCCTGGTGGCGCAGATAGCTCTCCACCTGGAAATCGGCGTCGAAACCGAAGGTCTTGGCCCCCCTTGTTCCATCCGGGCGGTCTTGCAAGCGCCGGCCGAACTTCTCGTGCATCGCCTGTTCGGAGAGGTACGTGATGTGCGCCGCCATCCGCGCGACCGCGAGGCCTTTTTCCGGACCTTTTCCGGACGCGTAATAGTCGCCGTTTTCCCACGCCGGGTCGGCCATGATCGCTTGACGGCCGACTTCGTGGAACGCGATGTTCTGCGCCGATTGGCGGGCTGCGCTGGCGATCACCAGCGCCGCGCGGGTGCGGGTGGGCCAGTGCGAGGCGAAGCTCAACGCCTGCATCCCGCCCATCGATCCGCCGACGACGGCGTGCAAGGAGCCGATCCCCAGCGCATCGAGCATCGCCACCAGTCCGCGCACCATGTCGCGGATGGTGATGACGGGAAAGCGCATTGCGTGAGGCGCGCCATCGACCGCGAGACTCGCGGGCCCGGTCGAGCCCATGCAACTGCCGATCACATTGGCGCAGATCACGTGGAAGCGACTGGTGTCGATCGGTTTTCCCGGGCCGACCATCCGCACCCACCAGCCCGGCTTGCCGGTGATCGGGTGGTTGCTGGCAAGGAACTGGTCGCCGGTCAGCGCGTGGCAGACGAGGATCGCGTTGGATTTGTCGGCGTTCAATTCGCCATAGGTCTCGTAAGCGATCTCGACCGGCGCGAGGCTTTGCCCGCTGTCAAGCGGCAGCGGGTCGGGCAAGGTCAGGCGCTTGCTGGCGTGGAGAAGGGCGGCATCGGCCATGGTGGACGCGCGATGGCGGCAAAGCGGGGCGGCTGTCAACTTCGGCCGACAAGTGCGTCTTTCCCTGCCCGGCTGCACCCGCTAAGGCGCGCGCCATCATGGCAGACGCAACCGCAGCTTCGACAACCCCGCAACCCAAGCCCTGGATTTCCGAAATCCATGCCTATGTGCCGGGCAAGTCGAGTGGTGCGGACGGGCGGCCGCTGGTCAAGCTTTCGGCCAATGAGAACCCGTTGGGGTGCAGTCCGGCCGCGCTGGCGGCGCGCGCGCAGGCGATGGAGCCGGCGTTGTATCCCGATCCCGATAGCACCGATCTGCGTCGCGCGCTGGGGACCTTGCACGGTATCGACCCGGCACGGATCGTGTGCGGCACCGGCTCGGGCGAGCTGTTGACCGTGGCAGCAAGCGCGTTTGCAGGGCCGGGCGACGAGGTACTTTATGTCCGCTATGGCTTCTCGCTTTACGATATTGCCGTGCGCCGCTGCGGTGCGACTGCGGTGGTGGCGCCCGATCACGATTACGGCACCGATGTCGATGTGCTGCTGGGTTGCGTGACCGAGCGGACGCGCGTGGTGTTCGTGGCCAACCCCAACAATCCGACCGGTAGCTACATGAGCCGCGCCGATCTTGCGCGGCTGCACGCAGGGCTGCCGGGCAGCGTGCTGCTGGTGCTCGACCAGGCTTATGCCGAATATGTCGATCCGGCGGATGACGATGGCAGTCTCGAGCTGGCGGCGGCGCATGGCAACGTGCTGGTGACTCGCACGTTTTCGAAGGCCTATGGCCTTGCGGGCGAGCGCGTAGGCTGGGGCACCGGGGCGCCCGAACTGGTCGAAGTGCTCAACCGTTTGCGCGGGCCGTTCAACGTCAACAACACCGCGCAAGCGAGCGCGCTGGCGGCGGTGAGTGACCAGGATTTCGTGGCGCATTCACGCGCACACAATCGGGTGGAGCGCACGCGGTTCGTCGAACGGCTCACCGCGCTCGGCAACCACGGCCTGCGACCGCTGCCGAGTGAGGCCAACTTCGTGCTGGTGCTGTTCGAGGGCGGGCTGACTGCGGAGGTGGCGTACAACGGGCTGGCCGCGGCCGGCACTATCGTGCGCTGGCTGCCGGGGCAGGGGCTGCCGCATGGCCTTCGCATTACGATCGGCACGCGCGAGCAGATGGATGCAATCGCCGATGTGCTCGTTGCGATGGTCGAGGCCGCGAAGTGACTGCGCCCTTCAAGACCATTGCGGTGATCGGGCTGGGTCTGCTCGGCGGATCGGTGGGCCTTGCGGTGCGCGAATTCCTGCCCGATGCGGTCACCACCGGCTTCGATCTCGCCCCCGTCAACCGCCGGCGCGCCGCTGAACGGGGCTTGGTCGACACGGTCTGCGACACTGCGGCCGAGGCGGTGCGCGATGCCGATCTGGTGGTATTCTGCGTGCCACCCGGCGCCATGAGCGAGGCCGCACTGGCCATCGCGGGCGCAGTCCCGCGCCACGCGGTGATCAGCGATGTCGGCAGTTGCAAGGTGTCGGTGGCCAAGGCGCTGGGCGATGCGCTTCCCGGCTTGGCAGTGATCCCCGCGCACCCGGTTGCGGGCACCGAGAATTCAGGCCCGGACGCCGGCTTCGCCAGCCTGTTCCGCCACCGCTGGTGCATTGTCACCCCGCCCGCAGATGCCGACCCGGCGTTGGTCGGGAAGGTCGGCGCGTTCTGGGAAGCGCTCGGCGCCAATGTCGAGGTGATGGATGCCGCGCACCACGATCTGGTGCTGGCCGTTACCAGTCACCTGCCGCACTTGATCGCCTATACCATCGTCGGCACCGCCTCGGATCTGGAGGATGTCACGCAAAGCGAGGTCATCAAGTATTCGGCCGGCGGTTTCCGCGATTTCACGCGCATTGCCGCATCTGATCCCACGATGTGGCGCGACGTGTTCCTGTCGAACAAGGATGCGGTGCTCGAAATGCTCCAGCGCTTTTCCGAGGACCTGACCGCGTTGCAGCGCGCGATCCGGGTGGGCGATGGCGAAGCGCTGTTCGACCAATTCACCCGCACCCGCGCGATCCGCCGCTCGATCATCGCCGAAGGCCAGGACGATGCACGGCCCGATTTCGGGCGCGGGGATCACTGAGGGTCTGTTTCAAAATTCGCGAAAGAGCGAATTTCGAAACAACACGATCACGTCACAAGAAACAATACGCCGACCACGGCCATCACCACCGTGCCCGCCCAGCCGCCCAGCGACAGCCAGCGCGGAATGGTCAGTTCGCCCATTACCTTGGGATTGCGCGCGAGCAGCATGATCAGCAGTAACAGCGGCGCGGCCAGCAATCCGTTGACCACCGCCGCCCAGTAAAGCGCGATCATCGGATCGATGCGTAGCAGGTTGAGCAGGAAACCGCCCAGCGTGGCAAGCGCGATCACGGCGTAGAACGCCCTCGCATCGCGCGCGCGCCGATCAAGCCCCTCCGTCCAGCCGAAGGTTTCGCTGACGGCATAGGCGCATGATCCGGCCAGCACCGGGACCGCGAGCAGCCCGATGCCGATGATCCCGGCGGCGAACAATGCGAACGTGAACACGCCTGCGATCGGCCGCAATGCCTGTGCGGCTTGCGCCGCGCTGGTAATCTGGGTGATGCCGTGCGCGTGGAGCGTGGCGGCGGTGGCCACGATGATGAAGATCGCGATTACTTGCGAATAGGCCATGCCCGCCAGGTTGTCGGCACCGATGCGGTCGAGGTCCGCCCCGGCCTGTTCGGGCGCGTCGCGCAGCGGAGGCGACTTGTGCTTGTGCAGTTCCTCTACTTCCTCGCTTGCCTCCCAGAAAAACAGGTACGGGCTGATCGTGGTGCCAAGCACCGCCACCAGCCCCATCGTATGCGCCTTGTCGAGCGTGAAGCCGGGCAATACGATCCCGCGCAGCGCCGCCCCCAGTGGAACCTTGCTGACGAACACCACGCCGACGTAGGCGAGCAGCGAGGCGGTGGTCCACTTGAGCACGCCGGCATAGCGATCGTAGCTTAGCCACACCTCAAGAACGACCGAGAGCAGCCCGAACAAGAACGTATAGAGCAGCAGCGGCCCTGGGACGAGCAGCCCCAGCGTCTCGGCCATAGCGCCGATGTCGGCGCCCAGGTTGATGACGTTGGCAACCACCAGCAGCAGCACCGCCAACTGGAGGACCGGGCGCGGGTAATGGTCGCGCAAGTTACCGGCAATGCCCTTGCCCGTCACCGCGCCGATTCGTGCGCAGATCGCCTGGATCGAGACCAGCAGCGGATAGCTGAACAGCATGGTCCAGGCGAGTTGGTAACCGAATTGTGCACCGACCTGGCTGTACGTGCCGATGCCGCTGGGATCGTCGTCGGCCGCGCCGGTGATCAGGCCGGGGCCCAGCTTCGCCAGCAGGCCGCGCGGCGGTTGATCGGAGTCAACGCGTCGTGGATCGGTCATTCGGTTTCCGTCGTGTTCAGCACGTTGATCGCGGCAAGCACGCGTGCTTCGATTTCGGCGCGGGGCAGGCCGGGCGGGATCGGATCGCCGAAGCGGTAGTGGATCGTGCCCGATCGCTTCCACCAGCGGTGATAGAGCGGGCCCGAATCGACCGCGACAGGCACCACCGGCAGCGCCAGCAGCTTGTACAGCCCGGCAAAGCCCGATTGCAGCGGCGGGCAGGTGCCGTGGGGTACGCGCGTGCCTTCGGGGAAAATCAGCAGCGGGCGGCCATCGGCAGTGCGTTGGCGCGCTTCGGTCAGCATCGCGCGCAGCGCCTTGGCGCCCGCTGCACGATCCACCGCGACCAGCCCGTAATGCTTGCCCACCCGGCCCCACAGTGGGATGCTCAGCAATTGCTGCTTGGCGAAGACCACCGGGTTGCGCAGGAAATTGACCGCGTCGAGCGCTTCGAAGAAGCTTTCGTGCTTCATCGCGTAAAGCACGCGGCCTTCGGGCAGGCGGGTATCCGGGCGCGGGCCGTCCTCGATTACCGCGATGCCCAGAATAACGCGCGCACAACGGCGATGGAAGCGACACCAGGCGGTCGCCGCCCTGGCGAAATCGTTGTAATCCGCGTGCGGCTTGAAGATGCGCAGCGTGGCCCACAGGACATAGGGAATGCTGCCGATGTAGAACGCGGGATAGAACAGCAGGTTGCGCAGCACAGTAAGCGCGCTGGTACGGGGTTCCTTCACGATCCCAGCCACACCGCGATGCGCCGCGCAAGCAGCTTGTTGTATTCGACCAGCAAGGTGCGTGGCTCTGGCTTGGATCGCACCGCGTCCTCGATGATGTGCGTGCCTTTCGGCGCCACCGATGCGAGATCGAAGGCGGCGCGGCGCATGTGCCAGTCGGTCGTCACCAGCCGCACCGATCTGAGATGGTTGGCTGCAATCCAGCGCGCGGCTTCAAGCGCATTGGTGCGCGTGTCGGTCGAGCGGTAGCCCAGTTCCACGCAGCACTTCATGGTGGCGCGGCCCAGATGGTATTCGGCGGCGAATTCGTTGGGCTTGACCTCGCGGTCCACCCCCGAAACCAGCATCCGATCGGTCCAGCCCTTGTCGAGCGCCTCGATCCCGCGCTGGATCCGCCCCGGCGCGCCGGTCAGCACCACCACGCCATCGGTCTGCACGGTGCCGGCCGCATGCGGGACGAGCACAGCGAACCAGGTCAGTCCCAGCAGCCAGCCCACCGCCACGATCAGGATAAAACGCGTGATCACAGAAACCGGCGCAGCGCGGCGAGCACGGTCAGCCGCGCGGTAAGCACCGCCAGCGCCACACCCGCCAGCGGGATCAGCGCGATCATCAGCCAGTCGGTCAGGTGCAGCCCGCCGCTTGCGACCAACCCTGACCCGAGCGCAGAAAAGCTGCGGCCGAGCAGGAACACGCCGATGATTCCGAGGGCAAGACCGACCACCCCGCCGCTCGCCGCCTGAACCGCCACCCCGCGCTGCACCCCGCGCGCGATCTGCGCGTCGGTGCCGCCGAGCATATGGACGATCTCGATCGTTTCGCGCTGTGTGCCCAGTGTGTTGCGCGCGGCCAGCAGCACCGCCGCGGCGGTCGCCACCGCGAGCAGCGCGATCAGACCGCCCGCCAGCCATTGCAGCGCGCCGATCGCGCCGAACACCGGCGCCAGCCACGCCGCCTGGGCATCGACCCGCGCCGCCGGCGCCACGGCAGCCAGCGCGACGCGCAAGCTTTCCACCCGCGCCGGCGTAGCCGGGCCGGACAAGGCAACGTCGATCAGCGCCGGGATCGGCAACCCTTCCACGCCATCACCCGGCCTGGTGCCGAGCCAGGGTTCGAGCAGCGTATCGAGTTCGCCTTGCGGAACAAGCCGCACCGAGGCCACGCCCGGCGTCTGTTTCAGAACGCGTTGCGCGGCGAGCCCCTGGCGATCCCGCTCGGCCGGGGCTGCGTGGACGATCTGTACGGTCAGCCCGCCCGAAAGGTCGGCGCTGGCGGCGTGTGCGGCATTGCGCAAGGACAGCCCGCTCGCCGCCGCGATCACGGTCAACGCGATCATGATCGCGATCACCCATGGCATCGGCCCGCCGGCGCGCACCGGCGGCAACAGCGCGGCTTCGGCGCCCCAGCGCGCGGCGGCGGTTTGTTTGCCTGCCATCAGCTTCCCGCTCGGCCAGAATTGCCCGATGCCGATGGGCGCGGCGGATAGCGAAGCGCGCCGGTGGGATCCGAAAGCCGACCCTTGTCGAGCCGCATGATCAGCGGTTCGGCCACGTGGCGGATCAGGTGAACATCGTGCGTGGCGACCACCACGGTTGTGCCCTGGCGGTTGAGCGCCTCGAACAGGCGCAGCAGCTTCAGCGCCATTTCGGGGTCGACGTTGCCGGTGGGTTCGTCGGCCACGAGGATATCGGGGCGCGCGATCACCGCGCGCGCTATCGCGACGCGCTGTTGTTCCCCGCCCGAAAGCGTGGCGGGGCGGCCGTCGCGCCGATCGGCCAGCCCCACCCAGTCGAGCATGTCGCCGACCGCCGAGGCGATTTCGCGTTCGCCATAGCCCGATACGCGCAAGGGCAGCGCGATGTTATCGTAAACCGACAAGTGTGGCACCAGCCGGAAGTCTTGGAACACCACTCCCAGCCGGCGGCGCAGCAGCGGCAACTGTTCGCGCGGCAGCGTGATCGAATCGGTTCCGAACATGCGGATCAACCCGCGCGAGGGGCGCTGCGCGAGGTAGAGCAGCTTGAGCAGCGAAGTCTTGCCCGCGCCGCTGGCGCCCGTCAGGAAATAGAACGTACCGGGAAACAAGGTGAAGCTGATGTCGGTCAGCACTTCCTTGTCGGTGCCATAGCGCAGCCCGACGTTGTCGAAGCGGGTGATCTCGGCAGGCTGCGAACTCATCACTGGGGCCTATATGCGGGAATGGGTGTGGAAAAAAGGCATCATCGCAAGCCGATGGCGCGCATCGCCCTTGTGCCATGGCGGTGCAGGATGTTTAAGCTGATGCTGCGATGATCCTTTCCTGCCCAGCCTGCGGTACACGCTATGTCGTCCCTGACAGTGCGATCGGCATTGACGGGCGCGTCGTGCGCTGTGCCAAGTGTCGCCACAGTTGGTTCCAGGATGGCCCGCAAGGCGCTATGGCCGAAACGGTTGCGCCGCCCGAATCAGAAGCGCAACCACAACAACCATTGGCATCAAGTCCCGAGGTCGCAAGTCCCACATCCGCAAGCACGGAGGGAGGCACCATGTCGAACATGCCCCAGTCAGAGTCGTCCGCTGCCCAGGCGCCCCCTGATGGTGCACCCCCTGGCGAAATTGCCGCGCTCAAGGGGCGCATCAACTGGCAGGAATCGCCGCTGGATGCAGGCAGTGCGCGGGCTATTCCGGTGGCTGCGGGCGGCCCGGCAGGCGCGATTGCTGCCGCCGTGCCCGATCCTGGCGGCGATTATTCGGTCGAAACGATGGCGCAGCGTCCGCGCACGCAGATCATGCTCGAACCGCTGCGCAGTGATCCGGGGCAGGGCGAAAGTGCTCCCGCCCCGATGCCCGCTCCGGTACCCGCACAGACCCGCAGCCCTGTTCCGGCCCGCAGCCCTGTTCCGGCGCTCGACGACCCCGAAGCGACCGTGCCGCCGCTTTCGCCCGATAATGCCGGCGAGAACCTGCGCCATGCCCAGGTCGACGAGAGCTCGCCGTTCGATCGCGGCCCGCCGTTCGCGCCGCGCCGCAACATGGCGAAAGTATGGCTCATGGCCACGCTGGTGTTTGCCGCTGCGCTGCTTGCGCTTACCGCTGCTGTGGCCAGCTTCGGGTTGCCAGACTGGTTGCCGGGGCAGCACAAGGTGTTCGGCGAGGCGCACGCCGATCTGCATCTGTCGTTCCCGCCCGCGCGGCAGGAACGGCGGATGCTGCCCGGCGGCGCCGAATACTTCGGCGCCAGCGGCACCATCACCAATGTCGGCCGCACCGCGCAGCATGTGCCCGGCCTGCGTCTGGTGCTGCGCGATGCCGGCGACAGGATCGTCTACCAGTGGGACATCGCGCCGCCGCGGCGCGATCTTGCCCCCGGTGAAAGCATGACCATCAACGAAGCGCGCACCGACGTGCCGCGCAGCGCCCGCTTCGCCGAGATCGGCTGGAAGCCCGAATAGCGCTGCTGGTTCGCGCCGGCGTTTGGCCGGTCTGACGAACCCTCACGAATTTCCCGGAGCCAGCTTCTAAAATCCCCGCAGGAAGTGCGCGGACGATTGGCGGTTGCGCGGGTCAAACCCCTTTGCTAATGGCCCCCTCCTACCCCGGGGGTCCGGGCTGCAATTGCTCAGCAAATGCACGCTTGCCCTGTCGATTTTGCGGTCGTGGCGGAACTGGTAGACGCGCAACGTTGAGGTCGTTGTGGGCGAAAGCCCGTGGAAGTTCGAGTCTTCTCGACCGCACCAGACAGTCCGGGAAACCCCACTCCAGAACAAGCATCGAGCGCATGGCGCGCCAAGCTGGTTGGTGACCAAAGGGGTTGCCGATCGGGCCCTCAGTCTGCGATGCGGCACAATTCCAGCGCGGCGGCCTCATCGATCACTTCGGCATATTTGGCAGCCAAGTCGAACAAGTTGGCCGCGTGCGGGGCGGGGTGGCGGTCGCCGCAAGCATCGCTGACGACGAAGGGCAGGAAGCCGTTCTGGCAGGCATCGAGCGCGGTTGCGCGGACGCAGCCGGAGGTGGAGAAGCCGCCGATCAGGACGCAGTCGACACCTTGCGCGGTCAGCGTCGAGGCGAGCGAGGTGCCGAAAAAGGCCGAAGCATATTGCTTGGTCACTACCAGTTCGTGGTTGAGCGGCTGAAGCGAGGGCGGAAACGCGCCAAGCGGCGATCCGCGCACGAAGGCCTGCAACGCGGGCACCTTGCGGTAGAACACACCGCCATCAATCCCGCCGGGCGCATATTCGACATTGGTGAAAATCACCGGGATGCCGGCCTTGCGCGCGGCGCTCACCAACCGTTCGCAGCTTGCCAGCGCCGCTTCGACGCCGGCGTAGAGCGGCGAGGCGGGATCGAGATAGGCCATGACCACGTCGATGATCAACAGCGCGGGGCTTTGCCCGAACGGCAAGTGCCCGTCGAACGTGCCGCGGTAGTTGCTGGCGGCGTCGGCCTCCCCTGTTGCCATCAGATCGTGCCCGCTTGTTCAAGCGCAGCCAACGCCGCCTTGTCCAGCCCGAGCAATTCGCCATAGATTTCAGCATTGTGTTGCCCGACCTTGCTCGGCGCGGGCCGGCGCACGCTGCTGGGCGTGGCCGACAGCCTGGGAAACGTGCCCTGCATCTTGAGCGGGCCGAACCGCTCGGTCTCCACCTCGATGATCGACTGCCGCGCCTGGAAATGCGGATCGGCGAGCATTTCGGGCGCGCGATAAACCCGGCCGGCGGGAATCGAATTGGCGATCATCAGCGCATCGACTTCGTCTACCGACAGGGTGGCCGTCCAGGCGTTGATCAGCGCGTCCAGCTTGGCCTGATGCTCGCCGCGCGCAAGGTGCGTGGCATAGCGTGGATCGTCACCCAGTTCGGGCCGGCCCATCGCCACGGCCAACCGCTTCCACAGCGAATCCTTGTTGGCGCCGATCATGTATTCGCCGTCTTTGCAGCCATAGACGTTCGACGGCGCGATGCCCGGCAGGATCGAGCCCGAGCGTTCGCGGATCAAGCCGCTGTGATCGTATTCGGGGATCAGCCCTTCCATCACCTGCAACACGCTTTCGTACAGCGCGGCATCGATCACCTGGCCCTGCCCGGTCTTGTCGCGGTGGTGCAGCGCGGCGAGCACGCCCATGCAGCCATAAGTCGCGGTGATCGTGTCGCCGATCGAAACGCCCATGCGGCTGGGCGCGCGATCGGGTTCGCCCACGATATAACGCCACCCGCCCATCGCTTCGCCGATCCCGCCGAACCCGGCACGGTCTGAATATGGCCCGCTCTGGCCGTAGCCCGACATCCGGGCGACGATCAGGCCCGGCTGGTCGGCGATCAATTGCGCGGGATCGAGGCCCCATTTCTCCAGCGTGCCGGGCTTGAAGTTCTCGACCACCACGTCGGCGTGGCGGATCAGTTCTCGCACCAGCGCCTGGCCTGCGGGCACGCGCATATTGGCCGAGACCGAGCGCTTGTTGCGCGCGATCACTTCCCACTGGACCTTGACCGCGCCCTGGCCCCAATCGCGCATCTGGTCGCCCGCGCCCGGTGGTTCGACCTTGATCACGTCGGCGCCCATGTCGCCCAGCAATTGCCCGCAGAACGGACCGGCTAGCAACTGGCCGAGTTCAATGACGCGGATTCCCGCGAGTGCTCCTGCATTGGTCACGCGCTTACTCCGCAGCTTCCAGCCAGACCGGCTGGATCGGTGCGGGCAGGCCGGTTTCCGCCATGCAGTTGGCGCGCAAATCCTCGATCGACGGGCCATAATCGAACAGCTTGAGATCGCCGCGCGAGCCTCGAATTTCGGCGCGCAATGCCTCGGTCGCGGCGGCATCGACCTGCCCACGCGCATCGGCCACCACGCCATAAGCGCGCGCGCCCGCAGGTGTGACCAGGCCTTGCGTGATCTCCTTGCCGACCAGCGCGGGATCGCGCTCCAGCGGATCACCCCAGCCGCCGCCGCCCCAGGTGATGAAGTGCAACTGGTCATCGACCTCGACCGTCACGTCCTCGACCTTGTTGCCCACGATGACTTGCGTGCCATCGGCCTTCTCCAGGATCTTGCGCGCGCGCTGGCCCGGATGCCCGCCATTGACGCCCCACGGAGGCACAAACCAGCGATCATCGTGGATCGAGATCGTGCCTGGGCTCAGGAGGCGGTAAGTCATGCGGATGCCGTTGCCGCCGCGGTGCAGTCCGGCGCCGCCGCTGTCGGGCTCGGTCTCGTAGCGTTCGATCAGCATCGGGAAATAGCGTTCGAGGAACTCGTTGGGCACGTTGGTGAAGCCCGGCCACAGCGAGTGGCCATCGGGCCCATCGCCCAGCGGTCGGCCGGGAATGCCGCCGAAGCCGATCTGGAAGAGCTGGAACCACTCGCCATTCTTGCCGGGGCGGGTGTCGTTGCCCGAATAGAACAAGTGCGGGCTGGAGCTGAACCCGGCGGCGTTGAGGAATTCGGGGGTCTTCTGCCCGAGCAGCCCGCCCAGGATGTCGAAGATGCGGCCGAGGGCATGCGTGCGGCCCGACAGCGCGGCCGGAAACTTCGGCTTGAGCAGCGAGCCTTCGGGAATGCGCACGTCGATAAGGTCGTAGAACCCGTCGTTGAACAGGATCTGCGGATCGAACACCATGATCATGTAAATGCCGAAGAACATGCGGAACATGTTTTCGTTGAGGAAGAAGTTGATCGAGGCGGCCGATTGCGGATCGGTGCCCGCGAAATCGAGCACCACCTTTCCGTCCTCGCGCCACATCGTGCACTTGATCTTGTAGGGGCCGTAACCCACGCCGTCATCGCAGATATAGTCTTCGAAGCTGACGGGTTCCTCGGCGATCGCCATGCCGATCAGCTCCTGCATCGCGCGGTGGTTTCGGCCAAGCAGTTCCTGCGTGGCCGAGACATAAACGTCATCGCCGAACCGCGTCGCCATCTCGATCACCCGCCGCGCGGCCACCCGGCACGCGGCGATCAGCGCGTTGAGATCGGCCTGGCACCAATCGGGCTTGCGCGTCTGGTGCATCACCAGCTTCATCAGGTCGGAGTTATATTCACCGGCCTTCCAGATCTTGACCGGCGGGATGCGCACGCCTTCCTCGAAGATCGAACGCGCGTTGATCGGCATCGAACCGACTACCTTGCCGCCGATATCGGACATGTGCCCGAACATTGCGGTGTAGGCGATCAGTCGCCCGTCCTTGAACACCGGCAGCAGCACCAGCCAGTCGTTCGAATGGCTGACCGCGCCCCCGCAGCTATAGGGATCGGACAGGAAGATCATGTCTCCGTCCTCCAGCGTGCCGTCGAACTGGTTGAGGAAACCGCCGATGAAGCTGCCGAACTGGCCGACGATCATCTTGCCGGTGTGATCGGCGATCAGCGGGAAGGCGTCACCCTGTTCGCGGATACCCGGCGACATCGCGGTGCGCACAAGCGTGGCGTCCATCTCGATCCGCGCATTGCGCAGCGCGTTCTCGATGATGTCGAGCGTGACCGGGTCGATCACGATCTTGTTGAACGGGGTCGGGTTGGTCTGGACAATGGTTGCAGGCATGGTTCGTGCTCCCGGTGCTTTACCGATTCAGGCCAGGTTGATCAGGATGTTGCCGACGCGGTCGACCGTGGCGGTGCAGCCGCTTTCGATCAGCGTGGTCGAATCCATTTCGATCACGATCGCGGGGCCGGGGATCACGTCGCCGGCGCGCAGCTTGGCGCGATCGTAGATCACCGCCGCCTGTTCCCGCCCGTCCATCCACAGCGTGTGATCGCGCATCTTGGCGTCTGATGGATCGCCGTCGCCAGCGGGCAATTCGACTGCCGGCAGGTCGAGCGCTTTGCCCAGCGCCACCGCGCGCAAGTTCACGATTTCATGCGGGGTATCCATGTTGAAGGTGAACAGCCGGTGGTGTTCCTCGTCGAAACGCTTGAGCACGCCCGCCACGCCATCGGCGCGCAGCACATCGGCGGTGATCGTCAGCGGCACTTCGAAGGCTTGCCCTGAGTAGCGCACGTCGATCTCGAACTCGCTGGTGATCTCGGCTTCGTGTACGCCGTCGCTGATGAGGTCAGCGCGGGTCTGCGCGGCCATTTCGTCGAGGATCGCGATCAGGTCCTCGGCCTGCGTCTGGCTGGCGAGCCGCGAGAAGCTGCGCGCGGTCTCGGTGCGCATCCGCGTGGTCGCATCACCCAGGGCACACAGCACGCCGGGCGACACGGGTGAAATCGCCGGCCAGCTTCCCATCAGCCGCGCGACCGCGTTGACATGGAGCGGCCCGGCGCCACCAAAACCCATCAGCGCGAAGTGGCGCGGATCGTAGCCCTGCTGCACCGAGATCATGCGCAGCGCGCCGAACATGTTCTCGTTGACGATGTCGATGATCCCGCGCGCCGCCGCCATCAGGTCGATGCCGAGCGCGTCGGCAATGGTCTGCACGGCCTTCTTGGCGCCCTCGCGGTCTAGCTTGAAGCTGCCGCCCAGGAGGTTTTCGGGGAGGTAACCGAGCACAACGTTGGCGTCGGTCACTGTCGGCAATTCACCGCCCTTGCCGTAAGCCACCGGCCCCGGCACCGCGCCCGCGCTCTGCGGACCCACGCGCAACGCCTTCGTCAATTCGGGCACATAGGCGATCGATCCACCCCCCGCGCCCACGGTTTTCACGTCGAGCGCCGATGCGCGGACCGACAAGTGGCCGACTTCGGTGGTGCGCTGGCGGCGTGGTTCGAGGTTTTCGATAAGCGCCACGTCGGTGCTGGTGCCACCCACGTCGAGCGTGAGGATATTGCGGATGCCGGCATTCCTGCCCACCCACAGCGCCCCGGTCACCCCGCCCGCCGGACCCGACATCAGTATGTTGACCGGGTGCTCCTCGGCCTTCAGCGCGCTCATCAACCCGCCGTCCGAGCGCAGCAGCGAGAGCTTGCCCGCCATGCCCGCATCAGCCAGCTTGGCGCGCAAGTTCGAGACGTACTTTCCCACCACCGGGCGCACCGCGGCGTTGGCGACGGTGGTCAGCGTGCGCTCGTATTCCTGCATTTCGGGCAGGACTTCGTGGCTGAGCGAGATCGGCACGCCGGGCAGGATCTCGGCCGCGATTACGCCGACGCGGGCTTCGTGCGCGCCGCTGGCGTAGGCATTGATCAGGCTGACCGTGATCGCCTCGACGCCCTGCGATTTCAGGAAGCCAAGCTGCTCGCGCACGTCGCTCTCATCGAGCGGACGCAGTTCCTGGCCTTTAGCGTTGATCCGGCCCTTGATCGTTACGGTGTCTTCCAGCGCGGCGAGTGGGGTCGGCTTGGGCCAGATGATCCACGCCGCGAGGCCGCCCGGCACATAGCTGCGCGCGATCTGCATCACGTGGCGATAGCCCTCGGTCGTCACCAGCCCGACCCGCGCGCCCTTCCCTTCGAGCACGGCATTGGTGGCGACCGTGGTGCCGTGGAGGAAATAGTCGATCGCGCTCGGCTCGATCGCGGCGGCCGCGCAGATCGCGGTCACCCCGGTCAGGATGCCCTCGGACGAATCGTGCGGGGTGGACGGCGTCTTGTGCCGCCAGAACGCGCCGGTCTCGACGTTGAACAGCAGCAGGTCGGTGAACGTGCCACCGACGTCGACGCCCAGGCGATAACCCATTCCGTATTACTCCGTAAGAATCTTGGGGAAGGCCGGCGTGTGCGCCACCATCCCGGGCAATCTGCGATCCATGACCCCGGCCAGCCAGTGATTGGCCGCGATCAGGCGTGAGAGGTCGAGCCCGGTGGCAGTGCCAGCGCGCTCCAGCATAAAGACGACATCCTCGGTCGAGACGTTGCCCGCCGCGCCCGGCGCGAACGGGCAGCCGCCGAGCCCGCCGATCGAGGCATCGACGATCGTCGCTCCCGCGCCCAGCGCCGCCCAGACGTTGGCAAGGCCGGTCCCGCGCGTGTTGTGGAAATGCACTCGCACCGGCAGCGGCGCGAGTGCCGCGCCAACCCGCGCCACCAGCCGCGCGACATGCGCCGGGTTGGCGACGCCTATGGTGTCCGCCAGCCCGATCTCGATTGCGCCCGCGGCGGCGAGCGCGACGGCCATCGCCTCCACCCGATCTTCGGAGACTTCGCCTTCGAACGGGCATCCGAAGCTTGCTCCGATCGTGGCTTGCCCCGTCTTGCCCGCCGCACGCGCGCTGGCGATGATTGCGCTGGCCGCTTCGATTGAGCCCTGGCTGGTCTGGCCCTGGTTGGCCATCGCAAAGGTATCGGTGCTGACCGCTACCGCGCCGAGCTGGTCGATCCGCCCGGTGGCTAGTGCCCGATCGGCACCGCGCTGGTTCATTACGAGGCCGATGTAAGTCACATCCTCGCGCATTGGCAGCCCCGCACAAACCGCTTCGGCATCAGCCATCTGCGGTACCGCGCGTGGGTTGACGAAGCTGGTCACCTCGATCCGGCGAGACCCCGCTGCGATCGCGTGGTCGATCAGCACAAGCTTGTCCGCAGTTGAAATCGCAGCCTTCTCGTTCTGGAGTCCGTCGCGCGGTGAGACTTCGACCATCTCGATCGACGATGTATACAAATCAGTCATGCCGATCGCGGCCCATCGATCGCCGACAAGCCATGGTGGGCATCAGCGTAAGCGTGGAACGCGCGGTGGATGTGTGAGGCCATGATCGCCTGCGCCCATGCCCCGTCGCGGCGCGCAAAAGCCGCGAGAAGTTCATCGTGTTCGCTGTGCGAACGTCGCAGGGCTTCGCGGCCGTAGTGGTGCGCGGTGCGCCACACCACCGGCTGTTCGATCAGCGAGCCGAGCAGCGATGCCAGCCGCCGCGATTGCGCGGTTTCGAGAATTACCGCATGGAATTCGCGGTTGCCTTCGAGGAAGCCCGCCACGTCGGGCGGATCGGCGCGCACCGCCCGGCCGATGGCGTTGTTGCAGGCGCGCAAGGCTTCGAGCGTGACATCGTCGATCCGCTCCGCCGCGCGGCGTGCGGCGTGGCCTTCGAGCATTGCGCGCAGTTCGAACGCGTCCTCCACATCGGCCAGGGACCAGGCCGCCACGAAGCTGCGCTGCGCTTCATTGCGCTTGACCAGCAGTTCGCCTTCCAGCCGGCGCAAGGCATCACGCACGGGGGTGCGCGAAACGCCGCAGCGTTCGGCCAGCGCCTCTTCACCCAACTGTGATCCAGCCGGCAGTTCGCCGGACAGGATCATGTTGCGGATGCCGGCGTAGGCGCGGTCAGTGGCACGCGACATTATCACTCCCAAATGGCTTGACCTTGACCGTTTGTATACAATAGACTGCAGGTGTAGCAAGCTGTGATCGGCCCGGCGCGAAAATTCGCCGGGCAAGAATCGGGCAGCACTGGTCAACAGGGAGTTTCACCATGCGCGTCACCAACTGGCTGCTGTCAGCCTCCATCGCCGTTCTCGCCGTGTCTGCCGCTCCGGCGCTTGCGCAGGATGGGACCAAGCCCGCCGACGGTGCGGCCACGCCGCCGGACGAAGGGTCGATCGTCGTCACCGCGCGCCGCCAGAACGAGCGGTTGCAGGACGTGCCCGCCTCGGTCGCGGTGCTCACTGCCGCCACCCTAGAACGCACCGGCGCCACCAAGGCCGCGGATTTCGTCGCGCTCACCCCCGGCATCACCATCGTGACCGGCACCGCCGAAGCGGGTGACACGCAAATCAATATCCGGGGCATGAACGGCGCGCGCGATGCCGAAAGTTCGGTCGCGCTGGTGGTCGACGGCATCCTCAAGACCAACACCGCGCAGCTCAACCAGGACCAGGGCACACTGCGCCAGGTCGAAATCCTGAAAGGTCCGCAAGGCGCGATCTACGGCCGCAACGCAGCCGCCGGCGCAATCGTGATCCAGACGCTCAAGCCCACCGAAACGCTGACCGGCGCGGTCAAGGCTTCGTATGGAGAGCAGAACAGTGTCGCGGTTTCGGCGCATCTTGCCGGCCCACTGGGCGAAGGCGCGGGCTTCGTGCTTTCGGGAACGTCCGACACCAGCGACGGGTTCTACAAAAACATCTTCCTGAACAACCGCAAGGTGGTCGACGATCACCGCACCTGGGCGATCGACGGCCGGCTGATGTTCGGCATGAACAGCGCCACGCAACTGGACATCAAGGCGCGCTATTCGGAATTTCACGGCGCTTCGCTGCCCTTCAACGCGGCCTTCGCGCTGCCCAATTTCGCGGGTGTGAACTCGGCGTTCTACGAGGACGTCAACACGCACCCGTTCAACTTCTACAGCAACGTACGCCCCACCAACGACCAGACCAGCTTCGACGTCTCGGCCAAGATCGATCATGATTTCGGCACCGTGAAGCTGACCGCGTGGGGGCTCTATTCGAACATCAAGCAGAACCTCGTCGCCGATGGCACGTCGGCCGATTTTGCGCGCTATATCAGCGCAGCGAACCCCGCTGGTCAACTGGCAGTCAACCGTTGCTTCGCCTCCACCGCCGCGCTCAAGGGCTTCCCGGTCAACCAGCCGGGCGCGATCGGGTCGGTGCCGGTGCCGTTCATCTTCGCGCCCGCAACGGGCTCCACCTTCGGCCCCTACAGCCCGACCACGTGCGACGGTATCCAGTACCAGGTCCGCAACCAGAAGGACGCGAGCTTCGAAGTGCGGCTGGCGTCGACCACCGACGGCCCGCTTTCATGGCAGGTCGGCGGTTATTACCTCAACATCGATCGCACCGTTGGCGTTAGCCTGGGCGCCGACACCGGGCAGGGCGTGATCAAGCAGCTTTACAACGCGCCCACTTCGGCCAACCCGACCTCGCTGCTGCTGGCCGACAAGTTCAAGACCGACGTTTATGCCGGGTTCGGCTCGGTCGACTGGAAGCCCACCAGCCAGTTCAGCGCCAGCCTCGCCTTGCGTTACGACAGCGAGCATCGCCGTTCGAACACGTTGGTGCCGATCGCCACTGATCCCTTCACCGGCGGCCCGATCAACCCCGGCCAGGCGTTCGGCGCGCTGACCCCGCAATCGAAAACCTTCAACCAGTTCGAACCCAAGCTGTCGGTCAGCTACCGGCCCACCAGCAAACTCAATCTCTACGCCGATTGGGGCATCGGTTTCAAATCGGGCGGGTTCAACAACCAGGGTTCTGCGGCGCTGATCAACGCCAACTTCAACGCCTTCATCAACGCCGGGGTCACCGTCAACGACCAGTACCGCAAGGAGAAATCCAGTTCGTTCGAGATCGGCGCCAAGGGCACGCTGTTCGATGACCGGCTGACCTTCGACCTGGCGGGATACTACACCCGCGTCACCGACATGCAGTTCTTCGAATTTTTCGTCGGCAGTTTCGGGCTGCTGCGCGTGGTTTCGAACATCGACAAGGTCGACATCAAGGGCGTCGAGCTCAACGTGGGCCTAAAGCTGATCGACGGCTGGAAGGTCTATGCCTCGGGCAACTACACCGACAGCGAGATCAAAAAGAACAGCTCGCGGCCCTACACCGTCGGCAACAAGTCACCCTACACCGCCGATTACACGCTCAACTTCGGCACCGAAGTGACCCAGCCCTTGAGCGGACACGTCAAGCTGGTCGGCCGCGCCGATTATCGCGTGACCGGGCCGACCTGGTTCAGCACCGTGCAGTGCCAGACGCGACCTTCGCTATTCTCGGGGCTGCTGCCGATCTCGGCGCTGGCGCTGCCCAGCTTCGTGGGGGATGCCAGCTACTGCAAGTCGCAGCGTTCGGCCTTCGGCGTGCTCAATTTGCGCGGCGGTATCCAGACCGACCGCTACTCGCTGACGGTCTTCGCCAACAACGCGCTCGACAAGAAGTACCTGGCCGAAGTGATCCCGGCGATCGAGTTCGGCGGATCGTTCATTTCGCCCGGCGCGCGTCGAGTGATCGGCGTGGAGGCATCGGCGAAGTTCTGATCGCTGGCGCTACGCCGGCTCGATCTTGCCGGCGTAAAGCAGGCAGCCGGGGCCGAGTTGCGCCAGAACGTCGTGGATCGCGGGGGCGGAGACGGCGAAGCAGCCCTGGCTGCGGCCGATGCGGCCAAGGGTTTGCGCCATCGCGGTGTCGACGTAGCTGGCGGCGTGGATGACGATGCCTCGGTCGAGCGCCAGGTTGTTTTCGGGATCGAGCCCGATCAGCCGGCGCGATCGGCCGTGCTTGCCGGTGTAGATGTCCGAGGTGAGGAAGCTTCCGCCCGAAGACGCGTTCGAGCCCGGCTTGTTCGAGAAGCGTTCGACCCAGCCGCTGTTGTCAGGGTCTGACCCGTGGCCGTGCGCGACGAGATGGTGAGCCATGACTCGCCCGTTCGCGACGTCGACCAGATGCAGCCTCGTTGCGTGCGAGGGTGCAGTGAAATCGACAACGCCGATCACGCTGCGGTTGGCCAGGTGCAGGGCGTGGCTGTCGAACGCGGCGAGCGCGCGCGCCAGCAGCGCCGGACGCACGCCCAGTTCCGAATGCGACCCGCCGGGGAGTAGATCGGTGGGCAGGGGGGTGGGCAAGGGCATGAGAGGCGTGAAGTGACCGCGCGGCTTGGTCCGCGTACGCGGCGCGACCATGCTGACCGATCCTGCGGCCAGCGCGCCCAGAAAGTAGCGCCGATTGAACGACATGGCTTTTGCGATTCCCGAAGTGGAGGCCTGCCATCTGGGTGGCAGGCCTTCAAAATCAATCGCTTGAAGGGCATTTGGCCGATGAGGCGGGCGCCGTTTGCGGCGGGAACCCCAACCTTATCGCGCCGCGCGTTCGATCAGCCGCCCCAACCGTACAGCGAAGGCCCGCGGATCGACCGGCGGTTCGCCATCGGCAATGCGCGCCTCGTCGAGCAGGAGGTGCGCGGCATCGGTGCGCAACGTGTCATCGGCAGGCAGCGCGGCCAGCCGTTCGATCTGCGCATGGCCCGGGTTGACTTCAAGCACCGGCTTGGCGCCGGCGGGCACCTGGCCCGAACCCGCGAGCAGCTTTTCGAGGTTGCGGTCGAGCGCGGACTCGCTCGCCACGAGGCACACTGCGCTCTGCGTCAGCCGGGCCGATGCGCGCACGTCGGACACCGCATCGCCGAGCGTGTCCTTGACGAACGCCAGGAATGCCTCGGTTTCGGGGCTGGCCTCGGTCGTGGGCGCATCGGCGCCCTCGGCCAGTGGGATCAGCGTCAGGTCGGCCGCGCCCTGGGTCACCGACTTGAACGGCTTGCCCCCATGATCCAGGCCTGAGGTGACCCAGAAGCTATCGACCTGATCGGGCAGCAGCAGCACTTCGATCCCGCGCGCGCGGAATCCCTCAAGCTGCGGCGATGTCGCCAGCCGATCGAGATCGGTGCCCGCCGCATAGTAGATCGCGGTCTGGTTGTCCTTCATCGCTGCAACGTAGTCTTCGAGGCTGCGCCATTCTGCACCAGATGCGGTCGTCTTGAACCGCGCCAGCTTGAGCAGCGCCTCGCGCCGCTCGAAGTCCTCGTAGAGCCCTTCCTTGAGCACCGCGCCGAAGGTGTCCCAGATCTTCGCGTAGCTTTCGGGATTGTCGCGCGCGGTCTTTTCGAGCTCGCCCAGGACCTTGCCGGTCAGGCCTTTCTGGATCGCGGTGAGGATCGGGCTGTCCTGAATCATCTCGCGCGACATGTTGAGCGGCAGGTCGGCCGAATCGACCAGCCCGCGCACAAAGCGCAGATAGCGGGGCAGCAGCGTCGCCTCGTCGGTGATGAACACGCGGCGCACGTAGAGCTTCATCCGGCCCTTGCGATCAGGGTCGAACAGATCGAACGGGCGCGCTTCGGGGATGAACGCCAGCACGTTGTATTCGTGGCGGCCCTCTGCGCGGTAATGCAACGTCAGCGCGGGGGCGTCGAACTGGCCAGCCAGGCTGCGGTAGAAATCGGTGTAGTCTTCGGGTGTCACTTCGGACTTGGGCCGGGTCCACAGCGCGGTGCCATCGGCGATCTCGCTCGCCTCGCCATCGGGCTTGTCGAGCAATTCGATCGGCACCGGCACGTGGCCCGATTGCGCCTTGACGATGCGTTCGATCTGCCAACGCTCGGCATAGTCGTTGGCGTCCTCCAGCAGGTGCAGCACGATGCGGGTGCCGCGCGTGGGCGCTTCGACGGTTGAAACCGAGGCGATGGTGTAAGTACCCTGGCCATCGGACGACCACATCGCGGCCTCATCGCTGCCGGCGCGGCGCGAGAGCACGTCGACCTTGCCGGCCACCATGAACGCCGAATAGAAGCCGACGCCGAACTGGCCGATGAGTTGCGTATCGCCCGTACCTTCGCCCGCTTTGGTGGCGGCGATCCGGTCCATGAACGCCTTGGTGCCCGACCGCGCGATCGTGCCCAATGTTTCGCCCATGTCGGCCGCGGTCATGCCGATGCCGTTGTCGGCGATCGTCAACCGGTGCTGGTCTGGATCGAGCGTGATGGTGATTTTCGGCCGAGGATCATCGCCCAGCAGCGCCGGATCGGTGATCGCTTCATAGCGCAGCTTCTCGCAGGCATCGGCCGCGTTCGAGATCAGCTCGCGCAGGAACACGTCCTTGTCCGAATAGACCGAGTGCACCATCATGTGGAGCAGCTTGGAGACATCGGCTTCGAAAGCATGGACTTCGGGACCAGGGGCGGTTTCAATCGTGTCGGTCGTCATGGTGTGGCTGGCCTTCAACAGAATTCGGTGTTTCCCGCAAATGTGCGGGACCGGTGCCGATTTCAAGCAGCCGGGATCGTTTGAAAATCACTGGCCGGGTTGACGGCTTCGCCATCCCTGCGGCAATGAACGCTTGCGACGGTGGGGACCGACACAAAGTGATCAGGATGGCCGCGTGACTCCACTCTCCCGTTCGTGGCGCCTGCGCGGTGGCGAAACCGGCCGGCTGATTGCCGATCGCGACTGGTCGGACACGCCGCTTGGCCCGATCAATCAATGGCCGCCGAGCCTGAACACCGCGCTGGCGGTGTTGCTGCTGTCACCGGTGCCGATCGTGATGCTGTGGGGCACCGACGGGATCATGCTCTACAACGATGCCTATTCGTTGTTCGCGGGCGGGCGCCATCCCGACCTGCTCGGGAGCAAGGTGCGCGAAGGCTGGCCCGAGGTTGCGGATTTCAACGATCATGTGATGAAGGTCGGGCTGGCCGGCGGCACCCTGGCATTCCGCAACCACGAATTGACGCTGTGGCGCAACGGCGTGCCCGAGCAGGTGTGGATGAACCTCGATTATTCGCCGATCCTCGACGAAAGCGGCCAACCGGCGGGGGTAATCGCGTTCGTGGTCGAAACCACCGGCGCACACCGCGCCGAGCAGGAACTGCTGTCCGAACGCGAGGCGCTGCGGGTGCTGAACGCGAAAGTTACGGCAATCGCTTTGGAAAACGCCAACCTGATTCAAGAGGCACGCCTGGCCAACGAAACGCTCGAACAGCGGGTGGAGCAGCGCACTGCCGAATTGACCGAGGCGCACGAGGCACTGCGCCAGGCGCAGAAGATGGAAGCGGTTGGCCAACTCACCGGTGGGATCGCGCACGATTTCAACAACCTGCTTGCCGGGATCAGCGGCAGCCTCGAACTGATCGAGCGGCGATTGATCGGAGGCCGCAGCGACGGGCTCGAACGCTTCATCGTCGGCGCGCAAGCCTCGGCCAAGCGCGCCACCGCGCTGACTCAGCGACTGCTGGCCTTCTCGCGGCGACAGACGCTCGATCCCAAGCCAGTCGACGCCAACCGGCTGATCCACGGCATCGAGGACCTGATGCGCCGCACCATCGGCCCGGCGATCACGCTCGAAGTAGTGGGCGCGGGCGGGTTGTGGACCACGCGGGTCGACCCTGCGCAGCTCGAAAGCGCGCTCATCAACCTGGCGATCAATGCGCGCGATGCGATGCCCGAAGGCGGCCGCATCACGATCGAAACCGCCAACAAATGGCTCGATGCGCGCGCCGCGCCCGAACGCGATCTGGCGCCCGGCCAGTACATCTCGATCTGCGTGACCGATACCGGCACCGGCATCCCCAAGGACGTGATCGACCGGATTTTCGACCCGTTCTTTACCACCAAGCCGATCGGCAAGGGCACGGGCCTGGGGCTGTCGATGGTTCACGGCTTCGTGCGCCAGTCAGGCGGGCAAGTGCGTGTTTACAGCGAGACGGGCGAGGGGGAGGGGCCACAGGTCAATTCACCGCGCGGCACAACGATGTGCCTGTACCTGCCGCGATACGTTGGAGCTGCGGTCGTCGAGGTTTCGGCTCCCGGTCCGGTGGTGGCCGTTCAAGGCAGCGGGCGCACGGTGCTGGTGATCGACGACGAACCGATGGTGCGGATGCTGATCGTCGAAGTGCTTGAAGAAGCAGGCTTTCGCTCGCTCGAAGCCGAAGACGGGCCAAGCGGTCTGAAGCTGCTCGACCAAGAGCCGGGGATCGACTTGCTGGTCACCGATGTTGGCTTGCCCGGCGGGATGAACGGGCGCCAGGTGGCCGATGCCGCGCGCCAGAGCCGGCCCGACCTCAAGGTGCTGTTCGTGACCGGCTATGCGGAAAACGCTGCGGTCGGCAATGGCTTGCTCGACCCGGGGATGGAAATCATCACCAAACCTTTCGGCATGACCGAACTTGCCGCCAAGATCACCGAAATGATCGAGAGCTGAATCGGGGCGCGGCCGCGTGAATTCATTTTGACAATGTGACGCTTGCGTGACTAGCACCGCTGCCTTCGGGATAGGGGATGCGGTCTGGATCAACTGAATGCAGCGCGCGGGCCCGGCGGGCACGCCACGATTCCGGGTCACTGGATGGCGGCCAGCCTGGCTATCAGCGGGCTGGCTGTCGCAGTCTTGTTAGCGTGGGACCGGCTTGGCCTGGCGCCGCGCAGCTTCGGGGTGGCCGCTTGCGCGTCAAGCCTTGGCCTGCTGGCGTGTGTGCGCGTCTGGACGAGGGCCGCGGTCGATCCGTTCCGGCGATGGCTGCGCGATTTCGCCGAAGACATGCTACTGTTCTGCGCCATTGCGCTGCTTGGCGTGCTGGCAAGCTATCCGCTGGCGGCGAGCACGCACGGCTACGTCGATGCCACGCTGCAGCGCTGGGACACGGCGCTGCATTTCGACTGGATCGCCTGGTATCGTGGAGTGACCTCGCACCCCGTGCTCCGCCGTATGGGCGAGGCGGCTTACGCCACGATATATGTGTCACCATTCCTGCTGCTGGGATGGTTTGCCAAGACCGGCCAGCGCTTCGAGGCGCGGCGGTTCCTGCTCGCGTTCTGGCTGGCCGAAGTGCTGACGCTGCTGTTGTTCCGCGAATTTCCGGCCGAAGGACCGCTGGCGTTCCTGTGGCACGGGCCGATTCCCTACATGCCGACAAGCGCGCTTTACCAGCAGCAATTGATCCCGGCGCTGCGGCTGCACCACGTCAGCGGGATCGATCTCGGCGCGCTGCGCGGGCTGGTCTGCGCGCCCAGCTTCCACACAGCATCGGCGGTGCTGTACATGTGGGCGGCATGGCCGGTCGTGCAATTGCGGCGGGTGGTGGTGCCGCTCAACTGCGCGATGCTGCTGGCTACGCCGATCGAGGGCACGCATTATCTATCAGACATGATTGCCGGTGCGGCGGTGGCGGGTTTCGCGATCTGCGTGGTGGTTCTCGCATTGCGCTGGACCGGGCGTCATCTGCATCATGGGCTTGAACCAATGCCGGCCTTTGCGCGGGTCAGCCAGCCGGGGTAGGGGCGGGAGCGTGAGCGCGCTTCCGATCCATGCCGTCCTGCCCGAACTGCTCGATGCATTGCGCTCCGGGCCGAACGCCGTACTTGTCGCCCCGCCCGGAGCGGGCAAGACCACCGCGGTCGCACCCGCTTTGCTGGCCGAGCCGTGGTGCAGCGGTACGGTGATTGTGCTGTCCCCGCGCCGCGTGGCCGCGCGCGCGGCGGCCGAACGCATGGCCGAAGAACTGGGCGAACCGGTCGGCCGGACGATCGGCTACCTGACCCGGCTCGACAGCAAGCGCACGGGCGCCACGCGCGTACTGGTGATGACCGAGGCGATTTTCGTCGCAACCATCCTGGGCGATCCCGAATTGGCCGGGATTTCCGCCGTGCTGTTCGATGAGGCACACGAACGGCATCTCGATTCGGATCTTGGCCTGGCGCTGGCGATTGAGGCGCAAGGCGTGTTGCGCGATGATCTGCGGATCGTGGTGATGTCGGCCACGCTCGATGGTGCGCGTTTTGCGGCGTTGCTAGGCAACGCCCCGGTCATCGAAAGCGCGGGCAAGGCGTGGCCACTGGCGATCAAATGGCTGGGCGGTCGGCCCGAAGCGCGCGTGGAAGATCAAGTCGCCAGCGCCGTGTTGGCGGCGTGGCGCGAGGAATCGGGCGACATCCTCGCCTTCCTCCCCGGCGTCCGCGAGATCGAGCGCACGCACGAACGGCTGGCGGAGAAGCTGCCGCAAGCGCTGGTGTTGCCGCTCCACGGACAAGTCGACCCCGCCGGGCAGCGGGCCGCGATCCGCCGCGATCCCGGCCAGAATGGACAAGGGGGCCGGCGCAGGATCGTGCTGGCCACTGCCATCGCCGAAACGTCGCTGACGCTCGATGGTGTCTCGGTCGTGGTCGATGCCGGGCTGTCGCGCCGCGCAGAGTTCGACGTGGCCGCGGGCGTGACCCGGCTGGTCACCACCCGCGCCAGCCGCGCCGCTGCCGCACAGCGCGCCGGCCGCGCGGCGCGGCAGGGTCCTGGTGTTGCGTATCGGCTGTGGGAGGAGGCGGGGCACGCCGGCCGTGCCGCCTTCGATCCGCCCGAGATGCTGGCCGCCGATCTGGCCCCGCTGGCGCTGACATTGGCGCGATGGGGCGCACACGATGCGCGGGCGCTGGCCTGGCTCGATCCGCCGCCGGCGCCCGCACTGGCAGCGGCGCAGTCGCAACTGACGACATTGGGCGCGCTGGACCAGGCGGGCCGGATCACCCCGCACGGGCAGGCGATGGCGGCGCTGCCGATGCAACCCCCGTTGGCGCACATGCTCCTTTATGCTGCGCAGTATGGCGCAGCAATTGTTGCCGCAAGACTGGCGCTGTTGTTGCAGGAACGCGGGCTGGGCGGGCGGTCGGACGACCTTGCCGCGCGGCTCGATCGCTGGAACGGCGAACGCGGCGCCCGCGCCGATGCCTCGCGCAAGCTGGCCGATCGCTGGGCCAAAGCGGCCGAACGTGCGGCAGGCAAGCCGCAGCAGCGCGAGCAACCGCCGCTCGCCGTGCTGCTCGCCGAAGCGTTTCCCGATCGCATCGCCAAGGCCCGCTCGGCATCGGGCGAAGACTGGTTGTCCGCCGGCGGACGCGGCTACCGGCTCGACCCGGCCTCTCCGCTGGCGCGCGCCACCTGGCTGGTGGTCGGCGATGCGGCGGGGCAGGCCAGCGGCGCGCGCATTCTTGCCGGGCTGGCGCTGGACGAAGCAGACCTCGGCCGCTGGCTCGGCCACCGCATCACCGCGCGGCACACATTGGCGTGGAATGCCGACGCCGCGCGGGTGGACGCGCGGCTCGAACGCCGGTTGGGCGCGATCACGCTGGCGCGGGTGCCTGATCCGTCGCCCGAACCGGCGGCGGTGGCGGCGCTGCTGCTCGATCGGGTGCGTGCCGAGGGGCTGGGCGCGCTGCCGTTGGGCGATGGCGCGAAAGCACTGCTGGCGCGCGGGGCCTATGCCGGACTTGCTGCTCTGGGTGCCGAAGCTCTGATCGCCGATTTCGACCAGTGGCTCGGCCCTTTATTGGCCAATCGCCGCGACCTGGCGGTGCCGCCTGGCGCGCTGCACGAAGCGCTGCTCGGCCGGCTGGATTGGACCGAACGCCAGCAACTGGACACGCTGGCGCCATCGCAGTTCACCTCGTCGCTCGGCACCACGCACGCGATCGACTACGCCCATGAGGGTGGCCCCGCCGTCGAATTGCGCGTCCAGGCGCTGTTCGGGCTGGACCGGCACCCCATGATCGGCCGCCCGCCCCGCGCGCTGCTGCTCAGCCTGACGTCTCCCGGCGGCCGACCGATCCAGTTGACCACCGACTTGCCCGCGTTCTGGCGCGGATCGTGGAAGGACGTGGTCAAGGACATGAAGGGCCGCTACCCGCGCCACCGCTGGCCCGATGAGCCCTGGACCGAGGACCCGAGCCTCAAGACGCGCAATGCGTTCGAACGGACGAACCGGACTTGATCTTGGGAACGTTGTGCCCGAAAGGCACGCGATGACCGCACGCATCTTCCAACGCCCGAAAAACGCCATGCAATCGGGCAGGGCGCGCACCGGTGACTGGCTGCTCGAATTCGCGCCCGCCGAAGCGCGCCATCCCGATCCACTGATGGGCTGGTCGGGCTCGGGTGACACGCAGGTCCAGGTCGTTTTGAAGTTCGCCAGCGCCGAAGACGCGCAAGCCTATGCGACCAAACACGGCATCGACGCGCATTTCACGCCCACCCCGCCGCGCCGCCTGAAGCTGCAAAGCTACGCCGATAATTTTCGCTGAGGGTCGGTTCAGCGCGCACTGTCTGGACAAATCGCTCGCTCCTCGCCATACGCGCGACCGGGAGTCGGTCGGACGCTTGCGTCCGCCAACCTGGTCAGGTCCGGAAGGAAGCAGCCACAACGGGTTGCGGCGGGTCGGCCGGCTCCTTCGAGATGCGCCCGAGATGCCACTCGCCATTCGCTGTCATAGCGATTACCTGAAGGCGTGATGGCCGATTCAACTGACATGTTTGGCAATGCGCAGACGCACGAAACCGTGCCTGCGCCAAACGCGGCCGAGCTTGAAGCCGCCGGACAATCGGCGCTGTTCGGGGATGCTGCGCCTGTGCCCGCTCCGCCGCTTGACACGCTCGCACCAGTTGCCCCCGCGACCCCTTACCGCGTGCTTGCGCGCAAATACCGGCCGCAGACTTTCAGTCAGTTGATCGGGCAGGAGGCGATGGTGCAGACGCTCGCCAACGCGATCCGGCGCGAACGGCTGGCGCATGCCTTTTTGATGACCGGGGTGCGCGGCGTGGGCAAGACCAGCACCGCGCGGCTGATCGCCAAGGCGCTGAACTGCATCGGAACCGACGGGCAGGGCGGCGCCACAATCGATCCGTGCGGGATGTGCGAACCCTGCGTGGCGATCGCCGAAGGCCGCCACATCGACGTGATCGAGATGGACGCGGCCAGCCACACCGGCGTCGACGACGTGCGCGAGATCATCGAGGCGGTGCGCTACGCCGCGGTCAGCGCGCGCTACAAGATCTACATCATCGACGAAGTCCACATGCTCAGCCGCAACGCCTTCAATGCGCTGCTGAAAACGCTCGAAGAACCGCCCGCGCACGTGAAATTCCTGTTCGCGACGACCGAGGCGGACAAGCTGCCCGTCACCGTGCTGTCGCGCTGCCAGCGCTTCGATCTTCGCCGGATTCCCACGCCGATGCTGGCCGGTCACTTCGCCTGGGTGTGCTCGGAAGAACACGTCGTGGCCGAGCCCGAGGCGTTGGCGATGATCGCGTCCGCCGCCGAAGGATCGGTGCGCGACGGGCTGTCGATCCTCGACCAGGCCATCAGCCATGCCGATTTCGCGGGCTCTGACGAAGATGCGGGCAAGGTTACCGCTGCGCAAGTCCGCGATATGCTGGGGCTGGCCGACAAGGCGATGCAGCGGCGGCTGTTCACCGCGGTGCTGTCGGGCGACGGTATTGCGCTGATCGAGGACGTGGCGGCGCAATATGCGCTCGGCGTCGAACCTGTAAATCTGATGCGCGCGCAGCTCGATCTGGTGCACCGCATCACCGTTTCGCAATTCGGCAGCGGCGCCGATGGCCGCTCGGCCGAGGAGCGCGCCGAGCTGGAAGGCTGGGGCAAGCAGCTATCCGCCGGGCAGCTTCACCGCCTGTGGCAATTGCTGCTCAAGGGCTACGAGGAAGTGCGCACCTCGCCCGATCCGCTGGCTTCGGCGCAAATGGCGTTGCTGCGCGTGGCGCATGCCGCTGAATTGCCCGATCCGGGGCAACTGGCGAAGCGGCTGGAGGAACTGGCCGCCCGCGGTCCGGTTGCTGCGCCTGCCAAGCCCGATGGGTCTGCCGGTTCCTCTCCAACCGCCGATGCTCCGCCCGCGCCGCATATGGACTGGGCGGCGCTGGTCGATTCGGTCGATCGCGCGGGGTTGCTGGTGGCGGCGGGCACGATGCGCGACTGGGTGCGCGTGATCGAGCTCGGCCACGAACTGCTCCGCTTCCAGCTCGCACCGGGCTATACCGCCGATGTGGTGCCCGAGATCAAGGACGCACTGCTGAAGGTGACCGGGCAACGCTGGCAGGTCGAACGCGCGCCCGCCGATCCCAACACTCCGCCGCAGCCCAGCTTGCGCGAACTCGCGGAGGCAGAGGCTGTCGCTGCCGAAGCCGCCTTGCGTGCCGATCCGCTGGTCAAGGCCGCCTTCGCCCATTTCCCCGAAGCCGAACTGATCGACGAGGCCAAGGCCCGCGATCCCTCGGCGCCAAGCTGGAGCAAACGCGCATGAAATCGATGGAAGAAATGATCCAGGCCGCGCAAGCCGCGGCGCAGACCATCCAGAAGCAGATGGAAGAAGCGCAAGGCAAGCTCGACCAGATCGAAGTCGAAGGCGTCGCCGGTGGTGGGCTCGTGAAAATCCGCGCCACCGCCAAGGGTCGCGTGATCGGCGTGGCGATCGACGACAGCCTGCTGGTTCCATCCGACAAGGGTATCTTGGAAGACCTCGTCGCCGCCGCCTTCAACGATGCGCGCGGCAAGGCCGATTCGGCTGCAGGCGCAGAAATGCAGAAGGTCCAGGCCGCGGCCGGTATCCCGCCGGGGTTCAAGCTGCCGTTCTAAGGGCACCTGCTCCCCTTTCGTTGTCATGCTGAACTTGTTTCAGCATCCATCGTTGAGCCTGCGATGATGCTCGTTGGAGCAACGACACCGCAGTTGCTCTGTCACCGACAAACCCGACTGGGACGCGAAATGGATGCTGAAACAAGTTCAGCATGACAATGTTGTGGGGTGAGGATCGCCTTCCGATTTTCGAGGAGTTAAAACCAATGGGTCCATGGATCATCGCCTACATCGCCACTGGGGTAGCCTTTCTCGGCATCGACGCGGTGTGGCTGTCGTTCGCCGCGAACAAGCTCTACCGGCCCAACATCGGTCCGCTGATGCTCGACAAGTTCAGCGTGCCCCCGGCAGCACTGTTCTACCTGATCTACATCGGCGGCATCGTGTTCTTCGCGATCGCGCCCGCGCTCGCTAGCGGGCGCTGGACCGCGGCGCTGGTGCGCGGCGCGCTGCTCGGCTTCGTTTGCTATGCCACGTACGATCTGACCAACCAGGCCACGCTCAAGGGCTGGTCGAGCACGGTGACGGTGGCTGATTTGTGCTGGGGCACCTTCGTCACGGGCGCGGCGGCCAGCGTCGGGTTCCTGGTGCTGCGCTGGGCGATGGCGAGGGCTTGAGGAAAACCCGTCGGGGGCGTCAGAACAATTCGTCGAGCAGCAGGTGGAAAGCCATGCGGCGCGGATCGGGCTTGTCGATCCCGTATTGTTCGAACAGCCGGTCCTGCAATCCGGCCCCGAACTCGCTCAGGCAGGTCCACAGCAGGGCCAGGTCCTGATAGCGATCGGCGATCCCGGCGCGGCCCACGTCGATGCAGCCGACGACTGCGCCGCCGTCGAGCAGCAGGTTGTCGAGCGTGAAATCGCCGTGCGTGACGATCCGGTCGAACGCCAGCGGCAGCATCGCCTGCACGTCCGCCCAGACTTGTTCGGCGGTCTGGCCCAGCCGTTCCTCGTCGAAATCATCCTCGTCGACCTGGCCCGCATCGATCCGGGCGCGGGCGTGGGCCAAGCGGGGAGCGAGCGCGTTTTCGAACGGGCAGGCCTCGACGGGGATGGCATGTACCCGCCGCATGAATGCCGCCAACGCATCGACCACCTTGGGTCCGGTAGAAGAATCGGCTTCGAGCAGTCGACACGCGGGCTGCCCCGGCATGGCGGTCATCAAGAGCCAGGCCGCGCCGTCCGCAGCCTCGAAATCGACGACTTGCGGCACCGGCAGGTATTCGGCCAGCCAGCGCAACCGCGCGGCTTCTGCGATGATGTCAGCGGCCACCGCCCCGGTGCCGGTCTTGAGGAACAGATGCATCGCACCCGGTTTGCCGTGGAGCCGATAAACGCTCGCCCCCGATTGACCGACGGTATCGCGCGACCAGCGATAGCCTTCGACGGCGGTTGAGATCGCGCGCGGGACCGTGGCGGAATTCGACCTTTCGGTCATCGATGCAGTTCGATCAGCCACCAGTCTGCCATCGCGGCCAGCCGCACCGGCACAGTACCCGAACCCAACCCGGCGGTCACGAACGTCGTTCGATGCGGATCGTCGATCCGCCCGCAACGATAGCGCGGATCGAACAGCCGCTTGCGGCCGATATAGCTCGCCACCGATGTGCCCCACGGCAGCACGACTTGCCCGCAGTGCGTGTGCCCGGCCAGCAGCAGCGGGACGCGATCGGGCAGGTCTTTGACCACATCGGGCGAATGGCTGAGCGCGATCGGTATTCCGCCCAAACGGTCGGCCGCTGCCATCGCGCGCCGCAAGTCATCATGCCGCGTCACGAGGTCGTCCACCCCGACAATGGTGAACGACCCGCGCCGCACGGCCTCGTTTTCGAGCACGACCACGCCCGCCTTGGCCAGATCGGCTCGGATCGCTTGCGGCAGCGTCCAGTGATCGTGATTGCCCAGCACTGCGAACACGCCGAGCGGTGCGCGCAGCCGCGACAGCGGGGCGGTCAGCCCGGTGGCGCGTTCGGGGGCGCCCTGGTTGTCATATCCCGTGATGAAATCGCCCGCGATCACGATCAGGTCGGGCCGTGCGGCATCGATCTGCGCAACGATCCGGTTGAGCCGGGCGGCGGTCATGCCCCGATTGCCGAGGTGTATGTCGGACAGCAGGGCCACGTGCACCGGCTTCGTGTTGGCCTGGAGTGCCGGCAGCGCAACAGACGCAGTCCGCTCGATCGGATCGGCTAGCACATTGTCCAGGCCGATCAGGATCAGCACGGCCAGCGCCAGGGTCAGCACCCAGCCGGCCAGCCCGGCCATTCGCAAAAACCGGCGGCCAAGCGAAGAATGCTCGGCGCGCGCCTCATTAAGCGCTAGCCCGCCCAGCGACCACAGCACTACCAGCGTCAGCACCAGCGCGCTGCCCGCGTTGATCCGCGCCATCTGCGCGGTCTGCTCGGGCGTGAATGCGCCAAGTGCGGGACCCAGATGGCGCCCCAGCCAGAACGTGACGATCGCCCCCGCCAGCAGCGCGCGCCTCAGCCGCGATGCCGCACGCAACGCCAGCAGTGCGATCAGCGCTTCGGGCACCAGGAACAGCTCCACCCCCGATCCCGCGCCCAGCGCCTTTGCCGCGATCAGCCCGTTGCCGAAGCCCGCGAGCACCAGCAGCGCCGGCCCAAACACTGAATTGCGCCGCGCCGCCCACGGCACCAGGCAGAACACCGGGGTTGAAACGAACGTCCAGCACGCCAGCCACCACGGCCCGCCGACCAGCCACCACAAGTAAAGCGGATACGTCGGCTGGCTGCTCGCCACCAGCAGCGCGATGCGGTTGCACGCCGCCGTCATCGGATCGGGATGGGTGGCGTAGGCAGCCAGTCGCTGGCCCAAGGTCATTCGCCGACGGGCTTGAGCCGCACGTGTGTCACGCCCCATTCGTCGCCGCGGTCGTGCCCGAACAGTCCCGCGGTGGCGAGGTAGAACAGCCGCCAGCGCCGCCGCCACAGCGCTGCATCGGCCCCGTAAACCTGACGCAACACTGCATCGATCCCGCTGCGGTTGGCGTCGAAGCGTTCGAGCCACTGGTTGGCGGTGCGCTGGTAATGCGTACCGCTCCAGCGCCATTGCTGCTCGACTTCGAACGTCTCGCCGAAGTGGTGGACCAGCCCGTCGCTGGGCATGATACCACCAGTGAAGAAGTGCTGGGCGATCCAGTCG
>NZ_JANXWG010000112.1 GCF_025351285.1 Novosphingobium sp. | reverse complement strand
GACCAGCGATCGATGTAGCGGCTGAGCACGGTCATCTGCAGCAGCTTGCCCTCGCGTATCATGCGCAAGTTGGCGGTGACGTAAGCCTCGCTTGCGGCGCGATCACCATCGAGTTCGATGACGATGTTGGTGACCTGGTGCGAATGGCACAGCAAGCCAGCATGCTGGCGGCAGACGTGGTCGATGAAGTCGCGGCCCAGTCCTGCGAATACTGCCGCACCGTAGTCGGCGGTGCCATCATCGTGCCAGATCGAATAGCCGAGTTGATGGTCGATCCGGTCCATCGCGCGGCAATAGCGATAGATCTGGTCGGTGATCGCCTGCCGGTCGGCAAGCGCCTGAATTGGGGCATCCATGGTGGCGCGTTCCTCAAGGGTCGCGCCCAAGCGCCGTCACTTGCGCGCGCCGGTCAAGCCGTGCCGCAGCGTTGATCGCCGCCGCGATCCAGACCTGAAGCCGCCTAGACCTTCAAGCCCTGCCGCAGCGCCGCCATGAAGTGTTCGCGGTAGCGCTTCACCACCGGCGCGCCCTGGAAGTTGTCGAAGCCGTGGAACCCGCCGGGGATCACCACCAGTTCGCAAGCCACCCCGGCATCGAGCAGCCTGCGCGCGTAATCGACGTCCTCGTCGACGAACAGGTCGATCGAGCCGACCCCGATGAAGGTGGGCGGCAGTGCTTTGAGATCGGCGACGCGCGCAGGAACCGATCCGGGCGGCACTTTCGCCGATCCGGCAGGCTGGCCCAGCAGCGATGACCAGCCGTAGCGGTTCTTGGCCTCGTTCCACACCAGCGCGCCCATCCAGGGTGGTTTGCGCACGGTCGATCCGGTGCGATCATCGAGCATGGGGTAGACCAGCGCCTGGTAGCACAGCGGCACCTCGCCCCGATCGCGCGCGGCGATCGCCAGCATTGCGGCGTGGCCGCCACCCGCGCTTTCGCCCATCACCGCAATACGGCTGCGGTCCACCCCCAGGATTGCAGCCTGGTCGTAGACCCATTTCAGCGCGGTGTAGTTGTCTTCCAATGCGCCGGGAAAGCGCACTTCGGGTGCCAGCCGGTAATCGACCGTGACCACCACGCAATCGAGCGCGGCCGCCACTTCCTGCATCGAACGCAGGCTGATCTTCGCCTCGCCCAGCACATAGCCGCCGCCGTGCATGTGCACGATCGCGGGACGGGGCTTGTCCTTCTGGCCGGCATTGATCGCGTAGACCCGCACGGTTGGCTGGTCCTTGCGGCCGGGCAGCATGACCTGTGCCCACCCCGGGGCTGGCAGTGGCGCGCCCATATAGGCCATCATCTGCTTGCGGTTCTGCGCCAAAGTCTGCGCGTTGAGATCGCTGCCGATCTGCGCGCGCATCGGCGCCACCATTGCCCGCAAGTCGGGATGGACGAACGGGGTGACGTCGAAGGTGGCGGGCGAGGGCGCGGCCAGCGCGCTGCCTCCGGCGAATGCGGCAAGGCCCGAAAACGCAAGTTCGCGGCGGGTGAGCACAAATCGCGTCATTTGGGCATCCCGTGCAATCCGCTGGCCGTCCGAAGCGCTTGCCCGTCGAGGCGATAACCATCCAGGAACACCGTTGAAACATGGCGCAAGTTGCCTAGATCCGCCGAAACATCGCCCTCGATCAGCACCAGGTCCGCGGTCTTGCCGGGGGCGATCGATCCGGTGCGATCGGCCATGCCGGTCATCCGTGCGGGCACGATCGTGGCGGTCTGCAAGGCTTCGGCGTTGGTCAGGCCCGCTTGCTGGTAAAGTTCCAGTTCGCGCACCAGTTCAAGCCCCGACCCGTCGGTGCCGGCCACGATCGGCACGCCCGCCTTGTGCAGCCGGCCCACCAGCCCGATCATCTTGGCAAAGCTCTTGCGGAAATCGTCGCGCGTGACGCCATCGAACAGCGGATAGCCGGCGATCTTCCAGCCGCGCGCGACTGCGGGCGGAGCGATTTCGGCAAACGCCGCGTATTCGGGCGACATGGTGCTACCGTCGGAGGTCATCAGCGGTTCCCACACCGTCAACGTCGGATCGATCACGGTCTTGCGCTGCGCCAGTTCGGAATAGAACGCAGTCATCGCGGGGGAATCTAGATCGACGTCCTTGCCGTACTTGGCCGGACCCTCCAGCCGCGCCGCGGTGTTGGCCTTGTCCACCACTGCTTGCGGCATCGCCTGCATCATGATGAAGTTGATGTGGGTCACCTCGTCGTACCCCGCACGCACCGCTTCCAACGGACGCATCCCGGCAGGAACGTGGCCGTGGACGTGCAGCCCCAGCCGATGCGCTTCGGCCGCGGCGGGCGCGATCCAGGCTGGGTCCATCGAGGTGTAGAACTTGGCGCCCCACAAGCCCGCCGCCTTGATCTTGCCGACCGCCGCCACCGCTTCGGCTGCCGACGACACCGTCAGCGCGCCTTGCGCCGCCAGCGGGTCCTTGCGGTCGATGATCACCGAGACCTTGCCGTCGGGTGCCAGCAGGTCACCAGCCGCGCGGCGCTTGTAGATGCTCAGTGCGTCCTCGATCAGCGAACCGGGGCTGCGGTAATTGGTCATGCCGGTGGCGACGTTCTGAAGCAGCGCCCAATCGTCGCCCACATGCTGGTGCGCGTCCCACAAGCCGGGCAGCAGCGTCTTGCCCTTGCCGTCGATCAGCGTGGCGCCGGCGGGAGCCTTGATCGAGCCCGCTGCGGCTTGCGCAGCCACCTTGCCATCGGCGATCAGCACCGCCTGGTGCGGCAGATAGCGACCGGCGATGGAATCGAACACCAACACGTCGTTCACCAGCGTCGCGCTGCGGTTGGCGGGGGTCAGGAAGCGGTGGGCGACATCGCGCACCATCGCGGCGGTGGCCTTGTCCTGGATGGCCTTCAACTTCGGCCCCAGCGCCTCATAGCCTTCGGGCAGCAGCGAAATTTCGCCGGCGCTGCCGAAATAGCGGCTGTCACTGTCGAGCCAGACGGGCGAGGGCGAGAAGCCGTAGCCCGAGATGAACGCCAGTTTGATCGACCGCCGGCCGGCGGGGCCGGTGATCTGCGTTGGCTGGCCGATCTGGATGCTGGCGTGCCCGGTGGGCAGCAAGTCCACGCCCCTGGGGCCGGCGGCGACCAATGCCTCGATGTCACGCTCGCCCGCCAGCCACGGGCCGCCATAGGTGTTGTAGCGCTTGACGCCGAACGGCGCCGAGCCTGCATCCACCGCGGTTTTCCAGCGCGCGGTGCCGGTGGGGTCGACCGCGAAATCCTCGGTCGCGTCGCCCGAATCGGTGAAGCCGCGGATCGCGATTGCCGAGGGACGGCCATCGGCGCCGATCGTCATCAATTCATCGGTTTCGGTCACCCACCCGCGCAGCGACATCGACATGCGGTACGCCACGCGGCCATCTGGCGCAGTCCACGACCAGATGTCGCCGTGCTTGCCCGCGATCGAACTGATCGTGAAGTGCCGCGCGCCGGGGGGAGGCGGGAGCAGTTGCTCCTTGGTGGCCGGCGCGGCCGATGTCTGTGGCGCGATCAAGGTCATCGGGGCAGCGGCGCCGAGCAGAGCGGCAAGAAGGATCGATCGCATTGGTAAATCCCCTGGAAAGTATGCGCGGAGACTGGCCAGCCGCGTTGATGAAAGCAACCTTGGAATGGAACTGATGCGGCTAGGGCGTCGGTTCAGAGAGGAATCGCTCGACGGGTTGGAGCGATCGGGCCGGGTCCTCCTCGAACGGCACATGGCCCAGGTTCGGCAGCCGCACCAACCGCGCGTGCGGCAGATCGCGCATGTAATCGGTGGCGTTGGCGATCGGGATCATGCCGTCGCGTTCGCCCCACAGCAGCAGCGTCGGTGCCTGGATGCGCGCCAGGATCGGTGCCGGATCGTGCAGCACGGTGGTGCCCATCCGCGCCAGCATCGCCGCACGCACGCCCGGCGCAAGCAGCATGTCGCGGTAGCGCGTCAGCGTCGCTTCGGTAAGTGCCTCGGGGCGTGCGTAAGTCACCGCCAGGTTCTCCCGCAGCATCCCGCGCGGTGCAATGTAAGGCAGCACCTTGAGCAGCAGCGGAACTTCGGGCGGCTTTTCGTAGGCAAATCCGGGGCTGGCGAAGCCATCGGGAGAAATCAGCACCAGCCGCGAAACCCGTTCGGGGCGAGTGGCGGCAAACGTCCACGCGATCCGCCCACCGAGCGAATTGCCGATCACGGCCGCGCGATCCACCCCGAGCTGGTCCATCAGGTCCGCGATAATCCGCATTGTGCGCGCATCGCTGTAATCGCCGGTGGGATCGGCGCCGGCCAGCCCGAAGCCAGGCAGATCGAACCGGATCACCCGGTATTTCGCCGACAGCGCGCGCGCCCAAGGCTCCCACGTGTCGAGGCTGGCGCCGAAACCGTGGAGCAGGATCAACGCGGGCGCCTTGCGAGGGCCGGTGTCGCGTAGCCGCAAGCGCACGCCGTCGACCGTGCGATACTGGCCCGCATAAGCCGCTTCCAGTTCGGCGCGGGGCTTGTCGGGGGCGTAAAGCCAGGCCGACAGCGCCACGATCACCAGCACGGTCAGGCCCACCGCCCAACCCAGGATCTTGCGGAACCGGCTTTTCTTCAGGGTCATCTCAGAACACCGCGTGGTCGCCGCGCTCGGGCGCAGCTTCGCCCGCCAGCACCGCGCGGTAGTAGTCGAACAGCGTCTCGGTCCCGGTCGATGGCGTGGCGGCGGCATCGTAGCGGCTACTCGCGGGATCGAGCACCAGCATCGATTCGGTTGCGTAATAGCGCCCGATCCGCGCGAGTTCGGCCTTGGTCGCCAGCGCCGGCACGATCCGGCCCAGCGCGCCGAGCACGCCGGCTATGCCATCGAGCAAGCCCACCGGGGCAGACTGGAACTTGGGCGGGCGGCCGAGCATCGCGAACAGCGCTTCGCCCTGCTGGCGCGGGGTGATCGCCGGGCCGGGTCCGCCGATCGGCAGAATGCAGTTCCACAGCGCCTCGTCCTCGAGGCAATCGGTAAGGTAATTGGCCAGATCGCCGTCGCTGATCGGCTTGCACGCGGTCAGCGTGCCATCGCCGAACACCAGGAACGGCTTGCCGTTGCGCACGCGCTCGATCTGGCCCGACAGCGATTTGAAGAACGCGGTCGGCCGCACGATCGAATAGCGCATTCCGCACGCGATCAGCGCGGCTTCGAACGCCAGCTTGGCGTGCTGGAAGCCCAGCAGCGGTTTCTGCACGCAGATTGCGGACAGCAGCACGAAATGGCCGACGCCCGCTAGTTTCGCCGCCTCAAGCGCGTTCAGGTTGGCAGCGTGATCGATCGCCCAGGCATCGCTGGGCGTCCCGGTGCGCGAGGCGAGGCACGACACCACCGCATCAAACTGCTCGCCCGCAAAGCCATCGCGCGCCAGCGCGGCCGGATCGGTGACGTCCACCACCTTGACGCTCGCGCCTTCGAACGCTCCCGCGCGACCGGGACGGACAACACAGACCACGTCATGCCCGCGCCGCACCAGCGCGGCCACGGTCGCGCGCCCGATCGTGCCGGTGGCGCCGAGCACGCAAATCCGCATCGGCACGCCGTCGCTTCCCGATCAGGGCCGCCGGAACACGTAAATGAACTGGTCGGTGCGGCCCTTGACCCCGGCATCGAACACCCCGCCCGTCAGCGGATCGGCCGGGTTGCGCAAGGCATTGCTTTCACCCACGAACTTGAACCCGGCGGCGGCCATGTCGGCTTTGACCACTTCGGGATCGATGCGGTGCGTGGTGTCGGTGGCGGCCAGCTTCGAGCCTGCGGGTGCGGTATGGTCGACGATCACGAACCGGCCACCCGGCTTCAACGCGCGGAACACCGCCTTGTTGAACGCGGGCACGTCCGATGGGCCCATGAACTTGTCGTAAAGATCGTGATAGCTCTGCCGAATCCAGATCACATCGGCCTTGCCCGGCAGGGTGAACGCGTTTGCAGTGGTCACGGTCACCACGACATTGGGGTGATCGGCCAGCGGCTTCGATCCGGCGGGCGGCGTCGTTACCTTTTCGGCCGTGTCGGCTTCGGCGAGGTGGGCCGCGTAGACTTTGCCCTTCGGCCCGACAGCGCCGGCGAACAGCCGGTCCCAATAGTCGCCCGGCCATACATCGGCCACGGTATCGCCCTTGCGGATTTTCAGGAACGCCAGGATTTCTGCGGGATGGCGCGTGGTGTCCAGCGCCTTGTCCGGTGCAGGTCGCGCGGCATCGAGCATGACTGCGAGGCCTTTTGCCGACGCCACGGCGGGCGCGCCGGCGGCGAGCATGGCAAGGACGATCACTGACTTGAGGCCGGTTTTGCGCAAAGACATAAGTTTGGGCTCCTGTTGGACGTACGGGCATTACATCGGTTCGCGCGTCCTGTCAGTGGGAAGTGCCTTTACGCTCCCGTTACGCGATCGGGGCGAAATGCCTCACGCGTCGTAACGCGCTTCGCCCCTAGAGGGTCAGCCTCACAACCAGAGGCGCCCTCTATGTCCATCGACCTGATCCTTGGCGCGATCACGCTCGTGATCGTTCTTGTCTACCTGCTCGCCGTGCTCGCACGGCCCGAGCGGTATTGAGCGGGGGCGCAGCCATGACATTTGCCGGATGGGCCATGATCCTCCTGTTTACAGGACTGATCGTGGCGCTCGCCAAGCCTGCGGGCAACTGGATGTACGCGCTTTATGCCGCCGATTGCCTGCCGGGTGAGCGGGTGCTGTATCGCGCGATCGGGGTCGATCCCAGGGCCGAGCAGAGCTGGATCGGCTATGCGGTTTCGCTGATGGTGTTCAACTTGGCTGGAATCGGCTTTTTGTTCGCGGTGCTCAAGCTCCAGGGCGTGCTGCCGCTCAATCCGCAAGGGTTTCCGGCGGTCGAGAACCTGCTTGCGTTCAACACCGCGGTCAGCTTCGTCACCAACACCAACTGGCAGAATTACGGCGGCGAAAGCACGCTGTCGCACTTGTCGCAGATGCTGGGGCTGACCGTGCAGAACTTCCTGTCGGCCGCAACCGGCATGGCGGTGGCGTTCGCGCTGATCCGCGGCTTTGCGCGTAAGCAGGTGGCCGGCATCGGCAACTTCTGGGTCGATGTGACGCGGGTGACGCTGTACCTGCTGGTTCCGGCGAGCATTGTGCTGGCGCTGGTCTATGTCGCGCTCGGCGTGCCGCAGACGTTCGCCGCATCGGCTACGGCGACCACGGTCGAGGGCGTCAAGCAGGTGATCGCGCTCGGGCCGGTGGCGTCGCAGCTGGCGATCAAGATGCTCGGCACCAACGGCGGCGGCTTCTTCAATGCCAATTCGGCGCATCCGTTCGAGAACCCTTCGGCGATCAGCAATTTCATCCAGATGTTGAGCATCTTCGTGCTCGGCGCCGGGCTGACGATCACTTTCGGCAAGGCTGTCGGCAACGTGCGGCAGGGCTGGGCGATCCTGGCCGCGATGATGGTGCTGTTCCTGGGCGGCGTTGCCGTGACGTATGCTGCCGAGGCTGCGGGCAACCCGCTGCACCATGCGCTGGGGCTTGTCGGTGGCAACATGGAAGGCAAGGAAGTGCGCTTCGGCGTGGCCACCTCGGCGCTGTTCGCCACGATCACCACCGCCACCTCGACCGGCGCGGTGATCGCCGCGCACGACTGCCTGATGCCGCTGGCCGGGATGATCCCGCTGTTCAACATGCACCTGGGCGAACTGGTGGTCGGTGGCGTGGGCTCGGGGCTGTATGCGGTGCTCGTCTATGCGATCCTGGCGGTGTTCATCGCCGGGCTGATGGTCGGCCGCACGCCTGAATATGTCGGCAAGAAGATCGAATCGCGCGAGATGAAGCTCGCCGTGATCGCGATGATCGTGCCGTCGCTCGCGATCCTGGGGCTGACGGCGGTGGCCACGGTGCTGCCCGCCGGGCTCGCCGGGCCGCTCGCCAAGGGACCGCACGGGTTTTCCGAAATCCTCTATGCGTTCTCGAGCGCGGCTGCGAACAACGGCAGCGCGTTCGGCGGGCTGACGGGCAACACCCCGTTCTACAACCTCCTGCTCGCGCTCGGCATGTTCGTCGGCCGGTTCGGGGTGATCCTGCCGGTGCTGGCGATCGCCGGCGGGCTATCGGTCAAGCGCGTCGTGCCGCAAGGCGCGGGGTCGTTCCCGACCACCGGCGGGCTGTGGATCGCGTTGCTCGCTTCGGTGATCTTCATCGTCGGCGGGCTGACCTTCCTGCCCAGCCTCGTCCTCGGACCCATCGCCGACCACGTGCAAGTCGCGGCCGGCACGCTTCACTGAGGTTTTGACCCCATGACAACTCCCACTTCGCTGTTCACCGGGCCGTTGATGGCCGCCGCCGCGCGCGATTCGTTCGTGAAGCTCGATCCGCGCACCCTGATCCGCAACCCGGTGATGTTCGTGACCGGGATCGTGGCCGCGCTGTCGACTGTGCTGCTGGTCAAGGGCATCCTGACCGGCGGGACCGCGCTCGCCTTCCAGGCGCAACTCGTGTTCTGGCTGTGGCTGACCGTGCTGTTCGGCAACTTTGCCGAAGCCATGGCCGAAGGGCGCGGCAAGGCGCAGGCCGCCTCGCTGCGTTCGACCAAGGCCGATCTTGTCGCCAAGCGGCTGATCGGTGCCAAGGGAAATGGGGGTGGTGGATACGAAACTGTCGCGGCCGGCCTGCTGGCGGTGGGTGACCAGGTGCTGGTCGAAACCGGCGACCTGATCCCGGCCGACGGCGAGGTTGTCGCGGGCGTGGCCTCGGTCAACGAAGCGGCGATCACCGGCGAATCGGCGCCCGTGATCCGTGAGGCCGGGGGTGACCGTTCGGCGGTGACTGCGGGCACGCGCGTGATCGCCGACAGCGTGACGGTGCGCGTCACGGCAGCGCAGGGTCAGGGCTTCCTCGATCGCATGATCGCGCTGGTCGAAGGCGCCAGCCGGCAGAAGACCCCCAACGAGATCGCGCTGACTATCCTGCTGGCGGGCCTGACACTGATCTTCCTGATTGCGGTCGGGTCGTTGCCTGCCTTCGCCAGCTATGCCGGCGGTGCGATTGCGGTGCCGGTGCTGGTGGCGCTGTTCGTGACGCTGATCCCGACGACCATTTCCGCGCTGCTGTCCGCCATCGGCATCGCCGGCATGGACCGGCTGGTGCGGTTCAACGTGCTGGCCAAGTCGGGCCGTGCGGTCGAGGCGGCGGGCGATATCGATACGCTGCTGCTCGACAAGACCGGCACGATTACCATCGGCGACCGCCAGGCGACGGCGTTCCTGCCCATCCCCGGCGTGTCGGACCGCGACCTGATCGCCGCCGCACGGCTGGCGAGCCTGGCCGACGAGACGCCCGAAGGCCGCTCGATCGTCGTTCTCGCCGGAGATGGGGAGGCCATGCCTGCGGGCGCCGAGCCGATCAAGTTCACCTCGCAGACGCGCGTGTCGGGCTTGCAGATCGGAGAACGCAGCCTGGTCAAGGGCGCGGTCGATGCGGTCATGCGGCGGCTGGGCGCCAGCGCTGATCCGGTTGCGGCGGCGGCTTTGACGAAGATTTCGGACGAGATCGCGCGGTCGGGCGGCACTCCATTGGCGGTGGCCGATGGCGCGCGGCTGCTCGGCGTCGTCCACCTCAAGGACATCGTCAAGGCGGGCATCCGCGAACGCTTTGGTGAACTGCGCCGGATGGGCATCCGCACGGTGATGATCACCGGCGACAACCCGCTGACCGCCGCCAGCATCGCCGCTGAAAGCGGGGTCGACGATTTCCTGGCGGAAGCCACCCCCGAGGACAAGCTGGCGCTGATCCGCAAAGAACAGGAGGGTGGCAAGCTCGTGGCGATGTGCGGCGATGGCACCAACGATGCGCCCGCGCTCGCGCAGTCCGACGTCGGCGTGGCAATGAACACCGGCACGCAAGCGGCGCGCGAGGCGGGCAACATGGTCGATCTCGACAGCGACCCGACCAAGCTGATCGAGATCGTCGGGCTGGGCAAGCAGTTGCTGATGACGCGCGGCGCGCTGACCACGTTCTCGATCTCGAACGACGTCGCCAAGTATTTCGCGATCCTGCCCGCGATCTTCGTGGTGCTCTATCCGGGGCTGAGCGTGCTCAACGTGATGCGGCTGGGCAGTCCCGAAAGCGCGATCCTGTCCGCGATCGTGTTCAACGCGCTGATCATCCCCGCGCTGGTGCCGCTCGCGCTCAAGGGGGTGAAATACCGGCCGGCGCCGGCGGGCGACCTGCTGGCGCGCAACCTCGCGGTCTACGGTGTCGGCGGGCTCGTTGCGCCGTTCATCGGGATCAAGATCATCGACCTGGCCGTTACCGGCCTCCATCTCGCCTGAGGATATCGGCCATGCTTACCGAACTGCGCGCCAGCCTGCGCCCCGCCATCGTCCTGCTGCTGTTGATGGCGGTCGTGACCGGCCTCGCTTTCCCCGCGCTCATCACTGGAATCGCGCAAGTCACGATGCCGGCGCGGGCAAACGGCACCCTGATCACAGCAAACGGCAAGATCATCGGCTCCGAACTGATCGCGCAAGGGTTTGCCGACTCACGCTATTTCCATCCGCGCCCATCTGCTGCGGGCAAGGGCTATGACGCCAGCAACTCGGGCGCGACCAACCTTGCGCCGGGTTCGAAGGATTTGCGCGATGCGATCGCCACGCGGGTGGCCGACGCTCGCAAACAGGGTTTGACCGGGGTTTCTGTTCCTCCTGACCTGGTCACCACTAGCGCCTCGGGGCTCGATCCCGATCTGAGCCCCGAGGCGGCTTTTTCGCAAGTCGCCCGGATTGCCAAAGCGCGCGGGTTGGACGAAGCGCAGTTGCGCGGGCTGGTCCAAAGCGCGATTGCCTACCCGCTGCTTGGCCTGATCGGAGAACCGCACGTCAACGTCCTGCTGCTCAATCGACAACTCGACCAGAAAGCGACTATCCCGCATCCATGAACGATCCCGCCCGACCATCCCCGCAAGCGCTGCTGAAAGCGGCGCGGAAGGAATCGCGCGGGGCCCTGAAGATCATGCTGGGCGCCGCACCCGGCGTCGGCAAGACCTTCGAGATGCTGCGCGAAGGCGCTGAATTGCTGAAAGGCGGGGCCGATGTTGTGGTCGGCGTGGTCGAAACCCACGGCCGTGCCGAAACCATGGCGCTGGTCGCGCCGTTTGAAGTCCTGCCGCGCCGCATGATCGTGCATGGCGCGCACAAGCTCGATGAATTCGATCTCGATGCGATGCTGGCGAGGCTGCCCGCGATCGCGCTGATCGACGAATTCGCGCACACCAATGCCCCCGGCAGCCGCCACCCCAAACGCTGGCAGGACGTCGAGGAACTGCGCGACGCCGGCATCGACGTGCTGACTACGCTCAACATCCAGCACGTCGAAAGCCTCAATGATCTGGTGGCGGGGTTCACCCGCGTGCGGGTGCGAGAGACAGTGCCCGACGCCATTCTCGACGATGCCGAGATCGAGGTGGTCGACCTGCCCCCCGACGAACTGATCGAGCGGTTGAAGGCGGGCAAGGTCTATGTGCCGCACGAAGCGACGCGCGCGCTCGGGCATTTCTTTTCGAAATCCAACCTTTCGGCCTTGCGCGAACTGGCGCTGCGCCGCGCGGCGCAGGCGGTCGACCGATCGCTGCTCGATCACGTGGCCCTCGTCGGCGAGGGCGGCAACTGGGCGGTCGGCGAACGCGTCGTGGTGGCGGTGGGCGACCAGCCCGGCGGCGATGCGCTGATCCGCGCGGCCAAGCGCTTTGCCGATGCAATGCGTGCTTCGTGGACCGCGGTCAGCGTCGAAACCCCGCGCAATGCCACGCTGAGCGACGACGCGCGCAGCCGCATGGCCGCCACGCTCAAGCTGGCCGCCAGCCTGGGCGCCGCGATCGTGACCGTTCCGGCCACTTCGGTTTACGAAGGCCTGCGCGCGCATATCGTCGAAACCCGCGCCACCGCGGTAGTGATAGGCAAGACCCGCCGCAGTTGGTGGTTCCAGTTGCGTCACGGCTCGGTGGTCGATCAGTTGATCCGCGAGCTGGAAAACGTCGCGGTGCACGTGGTGCCGATCGCGCTTGCGCCGGCTCCCGAGGGTGAAACCGCGCTGCGGCGAACTTCGGCGGCCAAGGGCATCGTGGCCGGGCTGGGCATGGTGGCGGTGACGACGGCCGGCGCGGTGGCGCTGCGGCCGATCGTGGGTGCGAACTCGATCGACATCATCTACCTGCTGCCGGTGATTGCGGCTGCAACGCTGTTCGGCCTGCGCGCGTCGCTGGTCGCCAGCCTCGCCGCTGCGCTGGCCTACAACTTCTTTTTCCTGCCGCCGATCTACACTTTTACCATCAGCGATCCGCAGAATGTCGTCACGCTGCTGGTGCTGATCGTGGTGGCGGTGGTCGCCAGCCAGTTGACCGGGCGGCTCAAGCGCCAGGCCACGATCGGCGCGCGTACCGCCACCGAAAACGCCGCGCTGGCGGCGTTCGGGCAGCGGCTGGCCTCGGTCTCGGACGAAGCGGGCACGGCGGCGGCGGTGTGCGAAGAGGTGGCCAAGCTGCTCGATGTCTCGACCATCCTGCTGGCCCGCGAGCAGGCCGGGGTTGTCCCGATTGGCGCCAGCCCGCCGGGTGCGCTGCTCGGCGCGCTCGATATGGCGGCGGCCGAATGGGCGTTCGATCGCGGCGAAGTAACCGGGCGCGACAGTGGGACTTTGACGTCGAGCGACTGGCAGTTCTACCCGCTCGAAACCGCGCTGGGGGTGCTGGGGGTGCTGGGGATTACCCCGCAAGGCAGCGGTGATCCGGTGCCGCCCGACAAGCGCGTGCTCTTCACGACGCTGCTCGGCCAGGCGGCGCTGGCGCACGAGCGGCTGAAGCTCGAAGCCAATGCCCGCGAAGTCAGCGCGCTCAAGCAGCGCGACGGGCTTCGCGCGACGCTGCTCTCCTCGATCGGCCACGACTTGAAAACGCCGCTGACCGCAGTGGTCGCCGCCGCCGACGCGCTGGCCGCCGAGCATGGCGAGACCGGCACGACCTTGACACTCAAGGGCGAAGCGCGGCGGTTGCGCCGGGTGTTCGACGATCTGGTCGAGATGACCCGGATCGAAGCGGGCGCGCTGGTCGTCAGGCGCGAGGCGACCGACCTGACCGATGCCGTGGCCGCCGCCGCGCACGATCTGCGCGCCGAATTGGCCGGACACCAGTTGGTGCTGGACGTGGCGCCGAGCCTGCCGCTGGTCGAGGCCGATCCAAGAATGCTCCACCACATCCTGATCAATCTGCTGGGCAACGCGGCCAAGTTTTCGCAGGGGTCCGGCCCGATCACCGTGCGCGCGCGGCGATCGCCAGATGGGCTGACACTGTCGATTCTCGATGAAGGACCGGGCCTGCCCGCCGGGCGCGAAGCCAGTCTGTTCGACCGGTTCACGCGCGTCGACGGCGATGACATGAGCGGCGGCACGGGGCTGGGCCTGGCCATCGTCAAGGGCTTTGCCGATGCGATGGGGCTGGGCGTTTCCGCATCGAACCGTGATCCGGTGGGGGCGGTGTTCGATCTCGACTGGCCCGAGGCAAGTATCAGGCGGACGCAGCCATGAATGGGCAAATCCTGATCGTCGATGATGAAAGCGCCATTCGCCGGCTGGTGCGCGGCGCCGCGGAACGCGCCGGCTATGGCGTGAGCGAAGCTGGCACCGCCGCCGAAGCCCTGACCGAAGCACACCGCGAGGGGTGCGAACTGGTGTTGCTCGACCTGGGCTTGCCCGATCGCGATGGCATCGAACTGGTGTCGCTGCTCAAGGCGATTGACCGTGCTGTGATCGTCCTGACCGCGCGCGACGACACCGCCGAGAAAGTGGCCGCGCTCGATCTGGGCGCGGACGATTACGTGGTGAAGCCGTTCGATACCGAGGAATTGCTGGCGCGCATCCGCGCCGCGCTGCGCCGTCGCAATTCGGCACGCAGTGCCAACGCGCCCTTGGTCGTGGACGGAATTTCGATCGACCTGGCCGCGCGTCGGATCATGCGCGACGGCGAGGAGGTGCGGCTGACGCGCAAGGAATACGCCGTCCTGGCCGAACTCGCGCGCCATCCCGATCGCGTGCTCACTCACGCCGCACTGCTGCGCGCGGTGTGGGGCGAGGCGCATGTGGACGACGTCGAGTACTTGCGCGTGGTGATGCGGGGATTGCGGCTGAAGCTGGAAAAAGATCCCGCTTCGCCCAGCGTGTTCCGCAATGAACCGGGCGTGGGCTATCGCCTGATTGCGTGATTCACCGCAGGTTTGGAAGCACCTGCTGTACGAATCACTCCCGGCATGGTCAGGTCGCGGCCATGCCGCCATCGACGACCAGTTCCGCCCCGGTGATGTAGCGCGCCTCGTCCGAGGCCAGGAACAGGTTCATGTTGGCGATGTCGAGCGGATCGCCCATGTAGCCCATCGGAATCAGCGCCAGCGTGGCATCGTAATTGGCGGCGTTGTCTTCTTCGGCCACGCCTTGCATGTTGGTCAGGATCATGCCCGGATGCACGCTGTTGCAGCGGATCGCGTCCTTGGCGCATTCCACCGCGACGGTCTTGCTGAACAGCCTGACGCCGCCCTTGGCTGCCGCATAGGCCCCGCAGGCGGGCACCCCGAACAAGCCCACCACCGACGAGATGTTGATGATCGAGCCGCCGCGCGGTTTGCCGTCCGCGCCGGGCTTGCGCATCGCGATGACCGCGCGCTTGGTGCCATGGAACACGCTGTCCAGATTGACGCTGTTCTGCAACCGCCAGTCTTCGGCGGTCAGCGCCTCGATCGGGCGCAGCACCGCGATGCCGGCATTGTTGACCAGCACGTCGAGGCCGCCGTGCGCGCTGTCGATCGCGGCCATAACCCGGTCCCAATCGGCTTCGCTGGTGACGTCGTGAGCCAGCGCGACGGCCTGGCCACCGTTCGCACGGATGCCCGCCGCGACCGCTTCGGCGCCGGCGCCATCGCGGTCGGTCACAAAGACCACCGCGCCCTCTTCGGCGAAGCGCTGTGCGGTGGCACTGCCCAGGCCAGGCACCGATGCCCCGCCCGTGACCAGCGCGATCTTGCCTTGCAGACGTGTCATAGCGTCACTCCAACGGATGGCCTGAACAAAAAGCGAGCGCGGCCACCGAAGTAGCCGCGCCCAGGAGGTGGATCAGATTGCGGTGGGGTCAGAACTTGACGCCTACGGTAACGCCATAGGTGCGTGGCTGGATCGCCGAGCCGAACGACCACAGGCCGGCCACGGTGAACGCCGCGCTGGTGGTGCGGTTGTCGAGGATGTTGCGGATGAAGCCGGTGATATAGGCGTCGCCGCCATTCATCTTGAGCTTCGCGGTCAGGCTCGCGTCCCACAGGTTTTGCGTGGCGGTGCGCACGCGCGGATCGTTGCCGCCCACCACGATGCTCGTCACCTTGCCGGCGGTGATCACCGGAGTCAGCGTCCCTAGCGAGATCTGCTCGTCATAAGTGCTGATGTGCCGCACGCCGGTTGCCGCGACCAGGCTGCCGAAGCTGGTCGGCAGCGTATAGTCGGCATTGATCGAGCCGCTGAACTTGGGCGCATAGATCAGCCGGTTGGCCGAATAGTCGAACGGGATCAGCCCGCCATTGGCCACCGGCGTGCCGTTGGGGCTGGTGTAGACGTTGCCGACGATGAAGTTGTTGAAGTGCGAATCGAGGTAGGCGGCGGTGGCGCTGATCTTGAAGCCATCGGCAACCCGCAGCGAACCGTCGAATTCCACGCCCTTGATGTCGGCCGAACCGACGTTGGAGGTGATCGTCTGGTTGCCGGTCGGGCCGCCGGGGATCGTGGTATTCTGCTGGAGGTTCTTGTACTTCGAATAGAAGCCCGCGAAGTTCAATTGCAGCTTGCGATCGAGCAGGTCCAGCTTGGTGCCCACTTCGAAACTGTCGACGGTTTCGGGCTGGAACGGGGTGCTGGCGGTCGCCGCGGTGGCTGCGCGCGGGCTGAAGCCGCCAGAACGATAGCCACGCGTGAAGCTGGCGTAGAGCATCGTTTCGTTGTTCGGGCGGTAGTCGATCCCGATCTTGGGCGTGAACTTGGAAAAGCCCCGGTTGCCAGAACCGACCAGCCCGGTGGTGGCGAACGAGTTGGTCAGTTCCTTCTTGTCGTGCGTGATGCGGCCGCCGAACGACAGCCGGAACTTGTCGGCAAAGGCCCAGTTGAAATCGGCAAACGCGGCATAGCTTTCAGTGTGGCCGTGGACGATCTGCGCATTCTTGTCGAACACATCGGGCGAAATCGTCGGCGCGAATCCGAACACGCGCGAAAACTGCGTCAGGTTATAGCTGGAATTGAAGTAGAACCCGCCGACCACGTAATCGAAGGTCCGGCTGATCTTGCCAGCCGCGCGCAATTCCTGGGTGAACTGGTGGTAGTTCTGCCGGCGCAGGACGTAGTAGAGATCGGCGCTCGATGCATCGAAATCCTGCGTCTGGAATTCGTTCGAATTCTTGTAGCCGGTGATCGAGGTCAGCTTCACGTCGCCCGCATTGTAATTCATCTCGAGCGTATAGGACGGCGCGTTGTAGACCGAGGTCGCAGGCGCGGTGAACACCGTGTAGAGATCGCCGCGGGTGTTGCGGTTGCATTCATTGGCAGGTTCGAACGCGCAGAACACCTCGGTCGAATTGGCCAGGTTGCTGACCGTGGGATCGAAAGTCTGGTGCAGCTTTTCGATCGTGGCCTGCGCCTCGAATCCGGAGCCGGTGGGCTTCCACAGCAGCGATGCGCCGAAGTTGCTGTCGGTCGATCCGCCGCCGGGCTTCTTCTGGATCGCGTTGTAGAGGAACCCGTCGGTCTCGTTGTGGAAGAACCACGCCTTGAGCCCCAGCGTATCGCCGTTGCCGACATTGGCAACGACCCGGGTCGACCAGGTGTTGAACTTGCCATAGCTGGCTTCGGCCTTGATCCCGGTCTTCATCGTCGGCTTCGACCGGCGGATATTGATGACACCGCCGATGGTGTTGGCGCCGAACAGCGTGCCCTGCGGACCGCGCAGCACTTCGATCTGGTCGATATCGAAGAAATCGGCGAGCTGGCCGGTATTGGTGCCAATGATCACGCCATCGATCACCACGCCCACGGTCGGCGTCTGCGATTTTTCGATGTCGGCGTATGTCAGCCCGCGGATCGACAGGTTGGCGGCTGCGGCGCCAGAGTTCTGCTGGGTGATCAGCAGGTTCGGCGCGGCGCCCTGCAAGTCGCCGATATTCACCGAGGCCTTGTTTTCAAGCATTGCGGCATTGATCGCGGTGATCGCGATCGGCGTGGTCTGGAGCGTTTCGTCGCGGCGGCGGGCCGAAACGATGATGGTGTTCGCATCCTCTTCGGGTGCGGCAGCCGCGGGGTCGGCTGCGGCCGGTGCAGGTGCCGCCTGGGCGAGTGCTGGTGCTGAAAAGCCGGTGAGTGTGCCTACCATGGCCGTTGTGGCCAATGCCGTAAGCAGCGCCTGACGCCCGAAATTGCCTCGCATGTAATCCTCCCTCAAAGTGCAGCCCGGCCCTGTTTCCAGGCCGTGGCAGGGTCTTCCCGCTTGACGCCCGTCATATCGGCGCGAGCCGAACCGCCACACTGGGACTTAGGACAGGTGATGCGCCCGGCATCATGCATGGGGCTGGCGAATGTGCCAGTTGGCATGGCACAGAGGCGCATGTGCAGTGGCGCCGCCTCATTCCGCCAAAGGATATCCGATGCCCCAGACCCAACTCCAGAACCGCCGCTTCCTGCTGGCCCGCCGGCCGCACGGTGATCCCGCTCCCGACGATTTCAGCCTGGTCAGCGAACCGGTTCCCACGCCCGCGCCGGGTGGGCTGGTGGTGCGCAACCACTTCGCCTCGCTCGATCCAGCGCAGCGTGGGTGGATGGATGACGCGCCCAGCTATATGCCGCCGATCCCGCTGGGTGAGCCCGTTCGGGCGACCACGGTGGGCGTGGTCCACGCCTCGGCCAACCCCGATTTCGCGGTGGGTGATTGGGTGCTCGGGCTCAACGGATTGGAAGACTATTCGCTGGTCGCGCCGGGCGGGTTCACCCAGAAGATCGACACGTCGATTGTCACCAGCCCCACGCAATACCTTTCGGCGATGGGCGCGGTCGGGCTGACCGCCTATTTCGGTCTGCTCGATGCAGGCCAGCCGAAAGCGGGCGAGACGTTGCTGGTGTCGGGCGCGGCGGGCGCGGTTGGCTCGGCGGTCGGGCAGATCGGCAAGATCATGGGGTGCCGGGTGATCGGCATTGCTGGCGGACCCGAAAAGTGCCGCCGTCTGGTCGAGCATTTCGGCTTCGACGTGGCGATCGATTATCGTGGCAAGGACGTCGACCAACTCGCTGCCGAGATCGCGGCGGCCGCTCCCGGCGGCGCCGATATCGTGTTCGAGAACGTGGGCGGCACGGTCCTCGACGCCGAATTGATGAACCTGGCGATGCAGGCGCGGATCGTGCTGTGCGGCCTCATCAGCGAGTACAATTCGCCCGAAAAGGTCGGCGCGCGCAACTTGTGGCAAGTGCTGGTCAAGCGCGCGACGGTGAAGGGCTTCCTGATCGCCGACTACGTGCCCCGCTTCGGCGAAGGTGGCGCGCAAATGGCGGCGTGGATGGCCGAGGGCAAGCTCATGATGGACGAGGACGTGCAGGTCGGGCTGGAGAACGCCTATGCCGCGTTCATGCGGCTGTTCAGCGGCGCCAATACCGGCAAGCTCGTGTTGCAGATTGCAGAATGAGCGACGCGACGCCGGGGCGGCTGGCGGGCCGCAGCGCGCTCGTCACCGGCGCGGGATCGGGCATCGGCGCGGCCACCGCCGCCCGGCTGAGGGCCGATGGTGCGCGGGTCTACACGGTCGATATGAAAGGCGAGGTCGATCGCCATGCCGACGTAACCCCGCCCGGCATCAACGCGCAGTTGGTGGCCGAAGCGGTAACGCTGCACGGCGGGCTCGACATCCTGGTGCCTTGTGCGGGCGTGTCTGCCTTTCACCCGCTGGAAGGCCACGACGACGCCTATTTCGACATGGTGATGGCGGTCAACGTCACCGCTGTATTCCGCTTGATCCGCGATGCCGTCCCCGCGCTCAAGCAATCGCGGCATGGCCGGATCGTCACGATCGGATCGACGATGGCCCGCTTCGGAGACGCAGGGCTCGTCGCCTACGGTACATCCAAGCACGCGGTGCTGGGCATGACGCGGTCGGTCGCATGCGAACTCGGGCCGTTCGGGATCACCGTCAACTGCCTGCAACCCGGCGCGATCGAAACGCCGATGACCGAGCAGGCGTTCACGCAGATGCCGCAGTTCAAGACCTATTGGGAGAACAAGGCCGCGCTCGGCCGGCTGGGCCAGCCCGAGGATATCGCCGACGTGATCGCGTTCCTGTGCAGCGACGATGCGCGGTTCTTCTCGGGCCAGGGCTTCTTCGTCGATGGCGCCGCGATGCAGCGGCAGTAACGCCGCCGTCCTCACCCGATCAGAACTGCACGCGCTTGGTGAACCCGCCATCGACCACCAGGTTCGCCCCGGTCATCGCCTTGCACGCTGGCGAGGCGATGAACACGATCGCGTTGGCCATTTCCTCGCCCGTTGTCAGCCGACCCAGCGGGATCTGCGCGACGATACCGTCGTAGAATTCCGGCGCACCGGCCTTGATCTGCGGCCAGGGGCCATCCTCGGTCCACACCGGGCCGGGGGTGACGCAATTGACGCGCACGCCCTGCGCCGCCAGCGTCTGCGACAAGGCGTTCGAATAGACCATAACCGCGGCTTTGAGCGCATTGTACGGCTGCACCCCCATGAAATCCTCGACCGCGCCGGTCGAACTGATGATCACCACCGACCCGGCATCGGACTTGAGCAAGTGCGGTTGCGCAGCGGCGACCCCACGCCGCATCGGCAGAATGTCGGTGTCGAGAATGGTCTGCCATGCCTCATCGGTGTCCACCCCCGGATTGGCCGAGGTGAAGCTGATGAAAATGTCGCACCCGCCGAGCGCCGCCGCCGCGCTTTCGACGAACGCCGGCACCGCCGCCGCATCGGTGACATCGGCGGCCTGCGCGAACACCGTCACGCCGGTCGCCGCCAGTTCACCGCGAACCTTGTCGACTTTCGCCTCGCTGCGTCCGCACACCGCGACGTGGCAGCCCTCGCCCGCCAGCGTCAGCGCCACCACGCGCCCGATCCCGCCGTTCGCGCCCACGAGAATGGCTTTCCTGCCCTTCAATCCCAGATCCATCGCTCGTCCCTTATGTGACCTAATTCCGTGGCGCCTATCATGCCCCTCCGCAGCATCGCCACCACTCCCCTTTTTGAGAGGAAATCCCCCGCCCCTCCCGTGGTAGCGCAGCGCAAAACCACCTGGGCCAAACCACCAGAAAAGGAACGCCGCCATGGGCCGCCTCTCAGGCAAAAACGCAATCGTGCTGGGCGCCAGCAGCACCGACAACATGGGCCAGCACATCGCCCGCCGCTTCCTGGCCGAAGGTGCCCAAGTGCTCGTCGCCGGCCGCAAGGTCGAACCACTCGAAGCCTTCGCCGCAGAAACCGGCTGCCACTGGGCCGAATGCGACATCACCGACGAAGCCAGCCTCGCCGCCCTCGCAAACACCGCCGTCAGCCAACTCGGCGGCATCGACATCGCCGTCAACGCCACCGGCTGGGGCCTGCTCAAGCCCTTCCTCGACGTCACCCGCGCCGAACTGGATGCCATGACCGCGCTCCAGTTCATCGGCCCGCACCTGTTCTTCGCCGCCATGATCCGCAAGATGGCCCGCAGCATGGGCGGACGCGGCGGATCGATCATCCAGATCAGCAGCGCGACCGCCACGATCATGCTCAACGACCACGCCGCCTACATGGGCACCAAGGCCGGTACCGACCACGTGATCCGCTGCGTCGCCAACGAATTCGGCGCCGAAGGCATCCGCGCCAACTCAATCGCCCCCGGCCTCACCGACACCCCCATGAACGCCCAGGCCAAACAAGTCCCCGGCCTGTTCGACGCCTTCATCCCATCCTACCCGCTCGGCCGCTACGGCACATCGGAAGACGTAGCCGCCGCCGCCGTGTTCCTCGCCACCGACGAATGCTTCATGACCGGCGAGGTCCTCCAGGTGAACGGCGGCCTCACCCTGCGCCGCAACCCCACCCGCGAGGAAATCGGCGCCGCCGTGACAAAGGCAATCGCATAACCGCGCACCCGGCGTTTCCAACTTTCATCCAATCAACGCATTCCCGCCGAGTCGCCGGGGTTTAGTTGATAAAACACATCCGCACGCATCGCTTTGCGCACGTGGATCTGAGACTTCACGCTGGAAAGAACCGATCCGAGCATAGCAGCATCGACCGATGTAGGAAAATCGGACAAAAAAGCCCCCTCCTCTTCAGGGAGGGGGTTGGGGGTGGGGCTATCCGGCTGACGCTAACTTGGCGGGCGTGAAGTGCAGCAAATTTCTGAAAAGGGCTGAAAGATGCCTCCGGCGGGCAAGGGCCATCGCCCTTGCATCTCTGAGTCTGGCGGTTAGCTGCTGGCAACCCCTACGACTCTCACTCGATTTTAATTGGTTATGACCTAACAGCTGCCGATGATGTTCTACTTCACCGACATCCTGTCCAAATCTGGCCTCGCCCTCTCAGAAGTGCGCCTGCTTCGTCACCAGACTAAGGCGCCGAATGGTCGTACCCCTTATCTTTTGTGGCGCGACAAACGCGATGCCTTCGAGGAATACCAGTCCGTACAGGCGGAATCGAACCGCGCGAAGCTCAGCGGCAGATATTGGGCTTCCTTCGTCGCACCCCCGACTGGTGGAACGCTATTTTCCGGCCTCTATGTTGCAGAACTCGTCGGAGCTTCGCCTAAAGAAAAAATCGATCCACTTTATGAGCGCCCCGATGGCGATCGGTACGACGGGAACTGCGACAGCTATCGCCTCACTCTTTCTCCGCTACTTTCCAACTATATTGGAAAACTCTGGGTCGAATGGGGGCTAGGGGCACGAAGTTGGATTCAACGCGCCGATCGACAGGACAAGCCCATTGTCCAATTGACGCGCGAGTTCAGGGAAGAGGAGTTTCCTGGATACACCCATTTTATCTCCAATATCTCCGATATTCCCACCCTTCCGCGCGGCTGGCTTGAAGCATTGAAAGCAGCGTGCGGCGTTTATCTCCTGGCGTCGGCACGGACAGGCGAATGGTATGTCGGCTCTGCAACAAGTAAGGAGGGCGGTTTCCACGCCCGCTGGCTTAACTATTCTGCTGATGGGCATGGGGGCAATATCGGGCTTAAGAGTGCTGAACCAAGCGACTATCAAGTCACGATCCTCGAAGTCTGCGGATCGGTTGCGACATACAACGAGATTCTTGAAACCGAGCAACTGTGGAAGCGCAAGCTCCAAAGCCGAGACATGGGCCTCAATCGCAACTGACGAATAAGCGTCGGAAGGCAGCGCTAAAATAGCACCCAATCGTCAATAGATAGGGGAGACTGGGGACCCATGACCCCCAGAAAACTCCCCTTCAAAAAACCCCCAACCTCACACCACCTTCGCCTTCACATCCGCCCGCAGCCAATCCTTCCGCACTTTGCCCGAGGCGGTGCGCGGAAAGTCATCCACGATCTCGAAGCGTTCGGGGATTTTCTGCCGCGCCAATCCGCTCGCAGCCACGTGCGCGGTCAGGGTCGCCGCGTCTGCCTCGCCCATCAGGATCACAAACGCGCAGACGCCTTCGCCCAGCCGTTCGTGCGGCATGGCCACCACGGCGGATTCGCGCACCAGCGGGTGTGTTTCCAGCACGTCTTCGATTTCGCGGGCGGAGATGTTTTCGCCGCCGCGGATGATGAGGTCTTTCTTGCGGCCGGTGATGGTGAGGCCGCCTTGGGGGGATAGTGTGCCGAGGTCGCCGGTGCGGAAGAAGCCGTCTGCGGTAAGGGCTTCGGCGGTTTGGGCTTCGTTGGCGTAGGCCATGAGCATGGCGGGGCCGCGGGCGAGGACTTCGCCTTCGGTGCCGGGGGGCAGCGGGGTGTCTTCGGCGTCGACTATGCGGACTTCGTAGTCGATCACTGCGCCGTCGGTGGTGGCGGCGAGCGCCGGATCGCCCGGGTAACCGAAGGTGACGAGCGGGACTTCGGAGGCGCCGAAGACGCGGAAGGGCTGGCAGTTTGCGAAGGCGGCGCGGGCGGTGGGGATGAGGTCGGCGGGGACGGCGGCGCCGCCGCAGGCGAAGAAGCGGAAGCTGGGCAGGCGGTTGCCGGCGGCGCGTGCGGCGGCGGCCAGTTCGACCAGGAACGGCGTGGCGGCGACGGTGCCGACCAGTTGGTGTTGGTCGATCAGGGTGAGCGCGGCGTTGGCGTCCCAGCTTTCCATCAGCACGCTGGCGGTGCCGCAGATCAGCGGGGCTTCGAGGCCGTTTGCGTAGCCCGACACGTGCGTGACCGGGCTGGGCATCAGCGTGCCCTCGCCTTCGCGCAGGCCCCAGTGGGTGGCGCTGGTGCGGACGATGCGCTGGAGCGTGACGTGGCTGTGCAGCACGCCCTTGGGCCGGCCGGTGGTGCCCGACGTATAAAGCACCAGCTTGACGCCGAGCGGATCGACTTGCGGGCGGTTGAACGGCAGGTCGCGGCCGTCGGCGAGGAGGGCGGTGTAGTCGTTCGCGCCATCGCCGCGCACCGTGAACACGTGGGCGAGGTCGGGCAGGGCGGGGCGGATGCGCGCGGCCATTGCAGCGTAGTCGAACTTGCGGAAGGTGTGCGCCACAAACACCGCCTTGGCGCGGCAATCGCCGAGCATCTGCGCGACTTCGTGATCGCGGTAGATCGGCACGATCGGGTTGACGATCAGCCCGGCGAACACGGCGGCCAGATTGATCACAGCCGCCTCGCGCCAGTTGGGCACCTGGAATGCCAGCACGTCGCCGGGGCGAAGGCCGCGTTGGTGGAGTGCGGCGGCGAGGGCTTGCGCATCGGCCACCAGTTCGGCGCGGGTGAGCGTGCCCTGCCCGTCGGTGAAGGCGATGAAATCCGGGTCGGCAGCGGCGCGCTCGATCGCCTGATCGGCCAGCGTGCGACGGTCCCACGCGTCGCTTTGGGCGAAGGCTTGCTGGTGCGGGGCGGGGATTGGCAGCCAGGCCCAAGGGGCAGAATTCGGTGCGGTCATGCGCGCTTTGCGCACGGCTTATGCGCCGCTGCCAATTGGCGAAAAGAGCAGGCCGGCGCGCCAAACCTGTGACGAGTGGCAGCTTGTGGGGCGCGCGCGGCTGGTCGATGGTCGGTTGCGAAAAGGCCCGCGCAGACAGCGGGCGGCACGAGAGGCAATGATGGATCACCCGTTAGCCAGGCAGGCGGACCGTATCGAGCAGATCGGCGACGTGGCCGAAATCATGCGCGATTACGTCGAAACCCGCACGACCTTCCAGACCGACAAGCACATGCGCGTGCCCAGCGCCAGCTACACCGATCCCGACCAGTGGAAGGCCGAGATGGAACTGGTGTTCAAGCGCGTGCCGCTGCTGCTGGCGTTCACCGCCGAATTGCCCAAGCCGGGCGATTTCAAGGCGATGGATGTGGGCGGGATGCCGGTGCTGATCAATCGTGACAAGGCGGGCAAGGTCCGCGCGTTTCTCAACGTGTGCGCGCATCGCGGGGCACCGGTGGCGAGCGAGGGGCGGGGCAATTGCTCGCGCTTCACCTGCAAGTACCACGGCTGGACGTATGGCGCGGATGGCAAGCTGATCGGCATCTCCGAACCTGCCAGCTACGGAGCGATCGACAAGTCCGAGATGGGCCTGCGCGAATTGCCCTGCGAGGAGCGCGCGGGGCTGATCTTCGTGTGCCTGACGCCCAATGCGCCGATCGATCTCGATCACTATTTCCGCGGCTATCTCGATGATTTTGCGGCGTTGGACTTCGGCAACTGGTCCTACATGGGCAGTCGGGTGATCGAGGGCGCCAACTGGAAGATCGCGTTCGACGGCTATCTCGAAGGCTATCACTTCGCCTCGCTGCACCCCGAAACGATCGCGCCGCGCACGCCGTCCAACTGCATGCATTACGAGGCGTTCGGGCCGAACTTGCGCATCGGCTTTCCGCACCGCGCGATCGGCGAGGCGTTGGACAAGGTGCCTCGCGCGGATTGGGGCCGCCAAGAAAACAACGGCTTCGATTTCGTGCGGATTTTCTTCCCCAACGTCTCGGCGTTCATCGCACCCGAGATCACGCAGATCGCACAACTGTTCCCGGGGCCGACGCCGGGCCAGAACCGCACCGTGCTCAACTACTTGCGCCGCGAACCGATCCGCGACGAGGCGGACCGGGTGGCGGTGGAGGCGGCGATCGATTTCTTCCGCGACGTGACCTACAACGAAGATTACGTGATCGGGCTGGAAATCCAGAAAGGCCTGGAAAGCGGCGCGCACGATGAACTGGTGTTCGGCCAGAACGAGCGCGGCAACCAGTACTTCCACGAATGGCTCAACTGGTACCTCGAAGACGATCCGACCGCGCCCGAGCCGGTGCTGTAACGCCGGTGCGGCCGATTTCGCTGGCATCGGGCGTGGTGCCCGAATTCGGCGCGCTCGAAACGGTGCAGGCGGCCGCGGCCGGCGGGTTCGACGCGGTGGGGCTGTGGGTGGAACCGGGCGAATGGACTGCCGCAACCACGCGCGATGTCCGCGCCGAACTGGCCGCAAGCGGGCTGCCGCTGCTCGATGTCGAGGTGATCTGGCTCAAGCCGGATTCGAGCATGGACGATCATCGCCGGGTGATCGACATTGGTGCGGAACTGGGCGCGGCCAACGTGCTGTGCGTTTCGTCCGATCCCGATCATGGCCGCACCGCCGCAAGGCTGGCCGAACTGTGCCGCTACGCCGAGGGCAGCGGCATGCGCGTGGCGCTGGAATTCGGGGTGTTCACCCAGGTCAAGGATCTGGCGCAGGCCATGGCGGTGCTCGATGCGGTGGCGCATCCGTTGCGCGCGTTGCTGATCGATCCGATCCATGTCGACCGCTCGGGCTCGTCGATCGAGGCGATCGCGCGGGTCGATCCGGCGCTGTTGCCCTATGCGCAGTTCTGCGATGCCTCGGGCGTCCGCCCCGACCCGGCCGATTTCGCCGCGGTGATCGAAGACGCGATCGACTTGCGCGAGCAATGCGGGGAGGGTGCATTGCCGCTGCACGCGCTGTACGATGCACTTCCGCCCGCGATCCCGCTCAGCATCGAACTGCGCTCAAAGGCGTTGCGCGAGGCGTTCGACCACCCGGCCTTGCGCGCCAAGGCGGTGGCCGACGCGACGCGCGCTTGGTTGGCGACGTATGCGACAGCCTGACCAAAACCGCAGATGCGCGGGCGGCCGGATTGGGCCACCAAGGCGCAACAAAACACACCACCGAGGATGCCAGGATGACTGTCGAAGACAAACGCTCGCGCTATTCGGCTGACTTCGACCTGCCGGTGCGCGGCGATACGATCACCGCTGAACGCTACATCAGCAAGGACTGGATGGCGCTGGAGATGAAGCATCTCTGGCCCAAAGTCTGGCACCTGGGCGCGGTGACGGCCGAGCTGGAGGAGGAGGGCGACATCGTCCGCCACAACTTCGGCAAGGATTCGATCATCATGGTCAAGCAGGCCGATGAGTCCATAAAGGCGTTCTACAACACCTGCCCGCACCGCGGCAACCGGCTGATCCTGGGCGATGTGGCCAGCACCCCGCGCATCACGTGTGGCTATCACGGCTGGCAGTTCGATCCCGCCGGCACCTTGGTCCACGTGCAGGACCCGGACGATTTCGCCGATGGCAACCCTTGCGGCAAGCTGCACCTCACCGAGCTGCGCTGCGACACCTGGGGCCCGTTCGTGTTCTGGTGCATGGACGACGACGTGGCGCCGCTCCACGAATGGCTGGCGCCGTATCCCGAACGGCTGGCGGGCTATGGCCTCGACAACTGGGTGCGCGTGCTCAACGTCTCGGCCGATTGCGATTTCAACTGGAAGATCATCCGCGACAATTTCAACGAGAGCTACCACCTCCCCACGATCCACCCCGAACTGGGCACTTTCATCAACGACGGGCTGCCCGATACGGTGTTCGAAATGTACCCGACGGGCCACAACGCGATGTGGATGAAGGGCCACCAGGCCACCACGCGCAAGGACCACGCCAGCGGCGAAGTGCCCGCCCCGCTCGATGCGATCGCGGCGGCCTGGGGCGTCGATCCCGCCGCCTACAAGGGCCACACCGGCGACATCCGGCAAGCAGTGATCGAGGCCAAGCGCAAGCTTGGGCCGGATCGCGGTTATACCAACTATGACCAGATGACCGACCAGCAACTGGTCGACTATTTCCACTGCACGATGTTCCCCAACCTGACGCTGACGATGAGCCCCGAACAGTGCCAGATCCTGCGCACCGAACCGCACCCGACCGATCCCGAGAAGTGCGTGTTCCAACACTGGTGCCTCTATCCGCCGGTGAAGGGCATGAAGGAGATCGAAACCCCGGTGGGCGTCGCTCCGCTGCGGCACGATGCGATCCACCGCCACAGCACTTACGGCGATGGGGTGTCGGTCGGCTATGTGGCCGATCAGGATCTGTCGATCGGCACCACGCAGCAGCAGGGGCTGAATTCTCGCGGGTTCAAGGGCTTTCACCTGCCGCTCCAGGAAAAACGCGTGCAGCGGTTTCATGAACTGCTGAGCGATTACGTGATGGGGACGGCGTGATGGCCGTCTATCCGCCCCCGCCCTGCCCGATTGAGGACAGGATCGCGCTCGAAGACCTCGCCACCGCCTATTGCAACGCGGTCGACCGGATCGGCGATATCGATGGCGTGCTCGCGGTGTTCGCGCCCGACGCGGTCTATGACCTGACCGGCTTCGGGCTGGGCGTGATGGAGGGCCACGCCGCGATCCGCGCCTTTTACGCGGGCGCCTTCCCCACGATGGCCGGTAACGCGCATTACGCCAGCAACTTCGCGCTGGCGGCGTTTGCGGGCGATACGGCATCGGCCAGCGTCCACGTCCACGCCTTCAGCAAGGGCACCGACGGATCGCTGATGGAGGTCAAGGTCCGCTACCTGATGGACGCACGGCGCGATCCGGGTACGTGGCGGATCACGCGGCTTTCGCTGGAACTGCTGCTGCCCGCATGAAGGGCGAGTCCCCCGCCCGCAAGCGGGAGGGGAAGTGTCAAATCTGGCTGAACCCGCCGTCCATCAGGAATTCGCTGCACGTGACGAAGCTCGCGGCCTCGGAGCACAAGTACACCACGCCGCCGCCCATCTCGTCGGGCCGGCCCATCCGGCCGATCGGGTGGCCGGCGATCATCCCCGCCGTCGCCGCTTCGCGCGATGGCGCCGCGCCCAGTTCGACATAGCGGTCCATGATCCCGGTCAGCATGCCGGTGTCGATGCCGCCGGGGTGCACCGAATTGCAGCGGATGTTGTAGCCGAGCGCAGCGAATTCGGCGCCCATGCACTTCGACAGCATCTTCACCGCCGCCTTGCTGGTGCAATAGGCCGCGTTGAAGGCCGCGCCGCGCAAGCCGCCGACGCTGGAAAAGTTGACGATCGACGCACCGCCGACCCGCGCCTTGCCGCCCTCTTTCAACAGTTCGAGCAGCGCCTGCGTGCCGATGATCACCGAATCGACGTTGATCGCGTTGACCCGGTGCCATTCGGCCAGCGGGGTCTCCTCGATCTTGCCGACCACCGAGATCGCCGCGACGTTGACCAGCGCATCGAGCCGGCCATAAGTCTGGCGCGCCAGCACTTCGACCGCCGCCCAATCGGCGGGGCTGGTGACATCGTGGCGCAAGTAGTGGTCTGCGCCCTCGATCGTGGCATCGGGCACGAGGTCGGTGGCGATCACTTGCGCACCCGCCGCCTTCATCGCCTTGACCACTTCTCGGCCGATGCCCCCGGCCGCGCCCGTCACCACCGCAACGACATTTTCCAGACCGATCATTGTGCTGTCCATCCCCCGTCCATGACCAGTTCGGCGCCGGTCATGTAAGCGCTGTCGGAACTCGCAAGGAAGAACACCCCGCTGGCTAGTTCGGCGGGTTCGGCGAGCCGGCCGATCGGGGTTTGCGCCGCCATCACGTCGACCAGATCCTGCGGCTTTTCGGCAGCGCCGGCATCGACCCAGCGCTGGAAGCCGGCGTTGAGCAGCGGGGTCAGCACGAAGCCGGGGTGGAGCGAATTGGCGCGGATCGGCATCTTCTTGGTCGCGAACTCGATCGCGATGCCCTTGGTGAACAATCGCACCGCGCCCTTGCTGGCGTTGTAGGCCGAAACCTCGCTGTAGCCGACCAGCCCCATGATCGAGCTGACGTTGATGATCGACGATCCACCGCGCACATCGGCGCCGCTGGCGGCCAGCATCGGCGTGAAGGTCTTCACCCCCAGGAACACGCCGTCGACGTTGATATCCATGATCCGTCGCCAGCTTGCCATGCTCAGCGTCTCGACCGGGCCGGTGAGATCGGTTCCGGCGTTGTTGACCAGCACGTGCAACTTGCCGTGGCGCGATTGAACGATGTCGCGCGCGCGCTGCCAGTCGGATTCCTGCGTCACGTTGGCCTGGACGTAGCTGGCCGCCTGCCCCAGCCGCGCCATGACTTCAGCGGCGAGCGGCGAATCGGGCGCGTCGAGGTCGGACAGCACCACTTCGGCGCCCTCGGCCAGAAACCGTTCGACGCAGGCCAGGCCGATGCCGCGCAGCCCGCCCGAAACGAAGCAGACCCGGCCCTGCAGCCGCTGCGCGCCAAGATCGCTCATACGCCCATCATCCCTGCCGTGGTGGCGCCATCGATCACCCATTCGGCGCCCGAAACGAACGCCGCCTCGTCCGATCCCAGATAGGCGACCAACCCGGCGATCTCGTCGACCCGGCCCATCCGCTTCAATTGTGACATGCCTTCGTAAGCGCGGCGCGCGGCTGCGGGATCGGGTGCCTTGTCGATCAGATTGGTGATCAGCGCGGTTTCGACCACGCCGGGCAGGATCGCGTTGCAGCGGATCTGGTAGCCCTGGTTGCCGCAATGGACCGCGACCGACTTGGCCAGCGCAACCACCGCCGCCTTGGTCACCGAATAGGCCATGAAGTTGCCCATCGCGCGGTGCGCGTTCATCGATGAATTGATCACGATCGACCCGCGCGGCCCTTCCGGATTGGCCTTCATCAGCCCGACCGCGGCGCGGCAGGTGAGCATCGCGCCGGTCAGGTTCACGTCGAGCACGCCCTGCCAGCCTTCGAAGGTGATCGATTCGATGCTGCCGTCGCCCGCTTCCTTGCCGGCGTTGGCGAAGGCGATATCTAGCCGCCCGAATTCGGCGCTGATCCGCTCTGCAAGAACGTCCCACGCGACGGGGTCTTCCACCCGGCTGGCGTGGAACACCGCGCCAGTCTCCGCGCAAACCTTCGCGGCGGCTTCGGCGTTCGATCCGGTGAAGATCACCCGCGCGCCCTCGGCCGCAAGCCGCGCGACCGTGGCCGCGCCGATCCCCGAAGTGCCCCCGGTGACCAGCGCCACCTTGCCCGCAAGCCGTCCTGCCACCGCCGTCACTGAATCATCTCCCGCTCGCAACTCTTGCGCCTTATGACGGGTTGATCGGTTTTATCGGCACCCCGCGCAACCTATGCTTTCCGCAAGGTGACTTGCGCGGGTGGGCGCGCCAAGGTGCGGGATAAATACGCAAATCGATGCGAGAGGAGCTTTGACGATGGCCGACCGGGACCCCGCATTGGCCGGTACTGCGCGCAGCCCCGGCGTGAGCTGGACCGCGCTGATGGCGCAGGATTCGCGGGTCGCGCCCGATTGCCTGACGCAGGAAAGTTACACCTACCTCGGCTCCGAACCGCTCGATGCGGCGCGCTACACAAGCGAGGAGTTCGCAGCGGCCGAACGCGAGAAGATGTGGCCATACGTGTGGCAATTTGCCGCGCGCGAGGAAGACCTGCCCGAACCGGGCGACTTCGTGGTCTATGACATCGCGGGCCGATCGTACCTGATCAGCCGGCAGGACGATGGTTCGGTGCGCGCGATGCACAACGTCTGCCTCCACCGCGGGCGCAAGCTGCGGACCGAGGATGGCGCGGCGGACAGTTTCGTCTGCCCGTTCCATGGCTTCGCCTGGGGCAAGGACGGCGCGTACCAAGGCAACCCGTGCGAATGGGATTTCCCGCACCTGGCCAAGGACAAGATGGCGCTGCCCGAAGCCGAGGTCGGCCGCTGGGGCGGCTATATCTTCATCCGCGAGGAAGCCGGCGGGCCGTCGCTGGAGGAGTTTCTCGCGCCCTTGCCCGAGCACTTCAAGCGCTGGCGGCACGAAGAATGCACCACGGTGATCTGGGTGGCGAAGGAGGTTCCGGCCAACTGGAAGGTCACCTCCGAGGCCTTCATGGAAGCCTGGCACACGCTGGTCACGCACCCGCAGATCCTGGCCTTCACCGGCGATTCCAACAGCGCCTACTGGACCTGGGGCGATCACGTGAACGTCAACCACGTGCCGTTCGGCGTGCTCAGCCCGCACCTCGATCCGGTGGGCAAGAGCGAGCAGTGGATCGTCGACGAATTCATCAAGTACAACGGGCGCAGCGCGGACAACTACGAAGCTTCGGACGATCCCTATGCGGTCAAGGTCGGCGAAGGGCAGAGCGCGCGCGCGGCCTTGGGCGCGGCCTTGCGCCAATCCTACACCGAGCAGAACGGCTATGACCACGAAGCCGCAACCGACGCAGAGATGCAGGATGCGCTGGTCTACAACGTGTTCCCCAACTTCGCGCCGTGGGGCGGGTACATGCCCAACATCGTCTATCGCTGGCGGCCGGGAAAGACGCCCGACACCTGCTTGATGGAAGTGCGCATCCTGGCGCGGGTGAAGAAGGGCGAACCGATCCCGCGCGGGGTGCCGATGCACTACCTCACCCCCGACCAGAAATGGACCGATGCGCCCGAGATCGGCGGATTGGGCGCGGTGTTCGAGCAGGATATGGACAACCTGCCCTATGTCCAGCAGGGCCTCCACGCCTCGAAGACCGGCAAGATTCAGTTGGCGGACTATCAGGAAATTCGCATCCGCCAGTTCCACCGCACGATGGACAAATATCTGAGCCGCGAACCGGGGGCGTAGCGCGTGCCCGAAGCAGACGCCCTCATCCGCGACTGGAACATGGCGGCCGATCCCGACGCCGCCGCCTGCCCGTTCCGCGCCGGCGCCAAGCTGCATGATGGGCCGGACGTGTTCTTCAAACGCGGTGAAGAGCACGTGCGCGCGGCAGGATTGGGCGGCAACTGGGTGGTGACGCGCCATGCGTTGCAACAGGAGGTGCTGCTCGATCCGGCGCGCTTCTCCAGCCACTTGTCGATTGGTTTCTCGCGGCTGATCGGCGAGGACTGGCCGCTGGTGCCGCTCGAACTCGATCCGCCCGAGCACACGCTTTACCGCAAGCTGATCGCGCCGTGGTTTTCGCCTGCGAAGGCGCGGGAGTTGCACGACGACATCCGCGACCTGGCGGCCTCGCTGATCGAGAACGTGCGCGGGGCGGGCAAATGCGATTTCATGGGCCACTTCGGGCAACCCTTCCCCGTCACCGTGTTCATGCGGATGATGGACCTGCCAATGGCCGAAATGCCCACTTTCCTGGGCTGGGCGGACAATCTGCTGCGCGGGGCCACGCTCGATCGGCGGGCGCAGGCCGCGCAGGCGATCAAGGACTATCTGCTGGCGCTGATCGCCCGGCGGCGTGCGCAACCGGGCAATGACATGGTCAGCCACTTCATCGCCAGCCGGATCGATGGCGCCGAAATCCCGCCCGACCGGATGCTCGGCTTGTGCTTCATGCTGTTCATCGGCGGGCTCGATACGGTGGCCTCGCTGCTGGGCTTCGTGTTTCGCGAACTGGCGCAGCAGCCCGAACTGCAAGCCCGGTTGCGCGCCGAACCCGCGCTGATCCCCGCCGCGACCGACGAATTCATCCGAGCCTTCGGTGTGGTCACCACCTTCCGCTATGCGACTTGCGACATGGACTTCCACGGCGCGGCATTGCGCAAAGGCGATCTGATCGAACTGCCGCTGGGCCTGGCATCGCGCGATGAACGGATGCACGACGATCCGCACCACATCGATCCCGACCGCAAGGCCAAACGCACGCTGACCTTCTCGACCGGCCCGCATACTTGCGCCGGGATGCATCTGGCGCGCACCGAAATCCGCATCGCGCTCGACGAATGGCTGCGGCGCGTGCCCGCGTTCGGCCTGCCGCCGGGGGCCGAGATCGTCGCCGAAACCGAAAGCGTCTGGGCATTGCAGGCATTGCCGCTGACCTGGGACAAAAGGGAACCCGCATGACGACTGAAACCGCACAAGCCGCCCAACCGCCGCGTATCGATTGCGTGCTGATCTGCGGCGGGGTGTGGCACGATATGGACTTCGCGCGGCTCGAACTGCTCAAGCTGCTGGCCGAAGATCCGCGCGTGCGCACACGCGTGTTCGAGGATTACGAGAACGTGGCTGCGATCGCCGCGGCGGACATCCTCATCACCTACACTTGCGACGTGACGCCCAGCCTTCAGGCGCAGGAGGTGCTGCGCGACTGGCTGGCCAAGGGCGGGCGATGGTATGCGCTCCACGGCACCAATTCGGTGCTGCGGCTGCTCGATTCCGGACCGAATGAAGGTCTGTGGGACGCGCCCCGCTGGGCGCCGCTGATGATGGACCTGCTCGGCAGCCAGTTCATTTCGCACCCGCCGATCGTGCCTTACCGCGTGACCGTAGCCGACCCGGCGCACCCGCTGGTGGCTGGGGTGGAGCCGTTCGATACGACCGACGAACTGTATCATCTCGAAACCCACGGCGACTTGCACGTCCTGCTCGAAACCGAATGCACCGAGCCTGGCACGGGCTTCGTCGAGGCTGCCGACGCACCCGGCACGCATCCGGTGTTCTACATCAAGGGCCACGGAAGCGGCGCGGTGCTGTACCTGACGCTCGGCCATTGCCGCGGGCATTACGACCTTCAGCCGATGCTCGACTGGTGGCCCACGGTTGACCGCTGCGCGTGGGACCTGCCGGTGTTCTACGACCTGCTGCGGCGCGGGATCGGCTGGCTCAAGGCGCGCTAACCCGCAACCCCGGCGAACCGATCCAGCGCCACTTCGGGATCGTCGGGCCAGCGTGACAGCACCAGCAGGCGCTTGTGTGCGTGGCCGATTGCCAGCTCGTCGGTTACGCCCATGCCGCCGTGGAACTGGATCATCTCGTGCCCAAGCGCGATCGACATTCGCGAAATGAACGCGCGCGCGCCATCTACCGAGGAAGCAAAATCAGGCCCGCCTTCGCTGACTTGCGCCAGGTTGAGCAGCGCGCGCGATTGTTCGAGCGCGGCATATTGCAGCGCCATGCGGTGCTGGATCGCCTGGAAACTGCCGAGCGGCGTGCCGAATTGTTCGCGCGTGCGGAGGTAAGCGAGCGTATCGGCGAAGATCCGCTCCATAATGCCGAGCGCCTCGGCGGCGCGGGCGAGGTTGGCGCGCAGTTGCGCGAATTCAATCGCGGCGAAGGCACCGGCGGTGCTGGTATCAAGCCGGTGATCGCGCTCGAAACAAACGCCGGAGAGGTCGAGCGAGACCGCGCGCGAGCCATCGGCCATGCGCCAGGGGGTGTGCGTAAGGCCGGCGGCGTTCGCGGACACGAAATACAGGCCCAGGCCTTCAACCTCATCTGGCGCCCCGTGGCTGCGCGCGCTGACGATATAGCCATCGGCTCCATGTCCCGCAGGCACATACGGTTTCGACCCGTCGATCGAGCCGCCGCTGCCATCGCCATGGCTTCGTGTTTCGACCCACAATCGCGCGCTGCGCCCGCCCGCTTCGGCGTGAGCGAGCGCAATTCGCCGCACCCCGCTGACGACATCGGACAGCCATTCATCACGCAGGCTTCCACGCGCGCACGCCGCGAACAGGCCACCGCCGACCAGTCCGTTCTCGATCAGCGGTTCGACCACCAATCCGCGCCCGAGCGCTTCGAACACGGTCGCGAGCCCGCTGGAATCGAGCCCCATGCCGCCGTCATCGGGCGCGAACGGTGCGGCGATCAGCCCCAGTTCGCCCAACAGCGCCCAGTTTTCGGGCAGAAATCCGTGCTCCGACGCTTGTGCCGCCCGGCGACGATCGAGATCGCAATGATCGGAAACAAAGCGTTCGGCGAGCGCCTTCAGCAGTTCCTCGTCCTCGCTCAGATCGAAGTTCACTCGCCCCCCTTGTCTTTACGTCTGATCCGAAACCGGGTTTCGGGAAGCCTGTGCCGTCCCGTTCTTCCGCGCGCTTCCACTCAGACCTTACCAGTTTCCGCAGCTTGCCCACGCTGCGCAAATGACTAGGCAGCCGCATGGCCTAACGCGATTGTGCGGCGACCGAAGGCACGGTAAGCAGGCTGCACAAAGGGGAGGATTGCGCTGCTCTCGCAAGCGAAAGTCGAAGCCGTTACGGTTGCCGATGCGCAGGACATCCGCCGCGCTGCGGAAGCCCTGCACGTGATCGCACTCGAATGCGCCATGCGTGCTGCCCCGCAGCACGACATCGCCGATAAACGCACCCCCACCGATGCCGATGGCAACATGCTGGCGCGTGATGTGTTCGGCTGGCAGGACGATGCGCGGGTGTGGTGGCGCAATTCGCGGATCGCGCTCGATTCGCCGATCACCAGCGCCTGCCGCTTCGAAAGCCAGCCGTTCTGGGTCAACGCGGCGGGCTTCCACACCGGGCAGCCCAACCCCTATCTCCAGGCCATCGATCTCGCCAATTTCGCTGCCCGTGCGCAAACCCGCGCGGCGATCGTGGTTCCGGTGCACTTGCCGTTCGGGCAGATCGGCGCGGTCAGCTTCAACCCGCTCGATCCCGAGGCAACCGATTTGTCGGAGCAGTTCCGCAAATACGGCGACGCGCTGGGGCTTTATGCGCGCACTTTCATCGCCACGTATGTCCATGCGAAGGGCGGGGTGCAGGCGCTGCAAGCCGGATCGCGGCTTTCCAAGCGCGAAGTGGAGTGCCTGCGCTGGGCCGCCATCGGCAAGACCGACCTTGAAATCAGCATGATCATGTCGCGCAGCCGTGCCACGGTGCGCTTCCACATCCACAACGCCAGCCTGAAACTGAACGCCGTCAACCGCAGCCAGACGGTGTTCAAGGCGGCGCAGCTCGGCTACATCTCGCTCGTTCACTGAACCCATTCGGAGGCCCGATGACCAAGCCGTTCGATCCCGTCGCGCAATGGCAGGAATTCGTCCAGAAGTGGGAGCACGAGGTCAACGCCTGGTCGGGCAAGCTGACCGAGCGCGAGGAATTCAGCGCGATCATCGGCCAGGCCACCAAGCTGCAATTCGCCGCGCAGAAGGCGCTGACCGATCGCATGGAGGAAACGCTGCGCTCGCTCAATTTGCCGAGCAAGCGCCAGGTCGATGAACTGGGCGAACGGCTCGACGCGATCGAGGAAAGTATCGAGCGGTTGCGGCTGGCGCTGGTGCCCGGCGCGACTGTTGCGGAGCCTGCGCCGGCCGCGCCCGAACCCAAGCGCAGCCGCAAGCCGGCCGCATGAGCGAAACCGCTCCCGCCATTCCCTCCCCCACCGAAGTCGCCGAACGCGTCCGCATCGAGGTCGATCGCGCGCGGCGGCGTAACATCAAGGGGCTCGATTTCCTGATCGCCGACCGCGCGCCCGTCGGGGCGATGGCGCGCGACCTGATCCACCGCGACGGCACCGCGCAGACCTATCGCTACCGCCCGGTCGAAACCGAGATTTACCGCACCCCGCTGCTGATCGTCACCCCGCCAAGCAACAAGGGTTACATCTTCGACCTGGCGAGCGGGCAGAGCTTCGTCGAATTCATGCTCCAGCGCGGGTATGACGTCTATCTGCTCGACTGGGCCAGCCCGCGCCGCGACGAGGCGCACCTGGGGTTGGGCGATTATGCGCGCTTCATCGAACAAGCGGTGGCGGCGGTGAGCGAGGCTTCGGGCGAGCCCGACGTGACGATCGCGGGCTATTGCATGGGCGGCACGCTCACCACGATCTACGCCGCGATGAACCCCCAAGGCCCGATGCGCAACATGATCGGCTTTGCCACCCCGATCGATTTTACCGAAATGAAGCTGTTCCAGAACTGGGCCGATGAGCGCTGGTTCGATCTCGATGGCATGATCCAAGACCTCGGGATCATCCCGCCCGACATCATGTTGGGCGCGTTCGATCTGGCGCGGCCGGCCAACCGCGTGACGGGCCAGATCAATCTGTGGACGCAGATGTGGAACGACGATTTCGTCAAGTCCTACCGCATGTTCGATCGCTGGGCGGCCGAGACGTTGCCGGTGCCTGGCGAGTATTTCCGCGGCCAGATCCGCAACCTGATGTGGGAAAACGGGCTGTTCGAGAACCGCTTCGAGGTGAATGGAACACGCCTTGACGTCGGGTCGATCACCGCGCCCATCCTCAACATCACCGCGATCCACGATCACATCGTCAGCTATGACGCGGCCAAACCGCTGATGACGATGACCGGCTCTACCGACTGCGAGGAGATCGTCTCGAAGGGCGGGCACGTCAGCCTGGTGGCGGGGCCGGCGGCATTGCGGCGGCTGTGGCCGTTGATCGACACCTGGCTTGGCAAGAGGTCTACATGAACGATCAGATAACCGTCACCCTCGGTGGCAAGAGCATCACGCTGCGGCCGTTCGTGCGCGCCGATGCCGATGCGATCGTGGCCTTTGCCGCGAAGATGCCACTGCACGACCTGCTGTTCCTCAGCCGCGACATCCGCGAACCGCGCGTGGTGTCCGCCTGGCTCGACCAGGCTGAAAGCGGCCAGATCACCAGCACGCTGGCGCTCGACGCGCAGGGCGCGATCCTGGGCTGCACCGCGCTGGTGCGCGACGAATATAGCTGGTCGCGCCATGTCGGCGACGTGCGGCTGCTGCTGCTGCCCGAAGGGCGCGGCACCGGGCTGGGCCGGGTGCTGGCCGAACACTGCATCGCCACCGCGCGCGACCTGGGCCTCGCCAAGCTGACCGTGCGGATGACCCCCGACCAGGGCGCCGCGCTGAAAGTGTTCGAAGACATGGGCTTCCGCCCCGAAGCGCTGCTGCGCGATCACGTGCAGGACAGCGACGGCGTGACGCACGACATCGCGATCATGGCGCTCGACCTGATGCGCCACGATGCCACGCATGCGGCCTATTTCACAGGTGGCGCTGGGGAATAGCTTCATTCCCTCGATGAAAACTGGGCCATATCCCGTTCGTGTCGAGCGAAGTCGAGACACGCGGGCGCCGCGCTGCCGGTGCCGTCCTCGGCGATCTTCAGCCGGACCGACGGGATTACCGCGTG
>NZ_JANXWG010000072.1 GCF_025351285.1 Novosphingobium sp. | reverse complement strand
CGTTGTCGTCTCGCCCGGCGTGCCGATCAACCGCCACCCGATCGCCGATCATGCCGCGCGCGCCGGCGTGCCGATCATCGGCGATATCGAGCTGTTCGCGCTGGCGCGGGCCAGCCTGCCCGAGCACAAGGTGGTGGCGATCACCGGCACCAACGGCAAATCGACAACCACCGCGCTGGTGTACCACATCTGCGTTTCGGCCGGGCGGAATGCGCTGATGGGCGGCAACATCGGGCTGCCGATCATGGGGCAGGACCCGCTCCAGCCCAACGCCGCCGGCGCTGGCGTCTACGTGCTAGAACTGTCGAGCTACCAGATCGATCTGACCTATTCGCTGGCGCCCGATGTGTCGGCGCTGATCAATCTCAGCCCCGATCACCTCGATCGCTACAACGGCTATGAGGGCTATGCCGCGTCGAAGGCACGGCTGCCGGGGATGCAGCACGTCGGGCAGCACGCGGTGTTCGGCGCGGGCGATGAGGATACCTTGCGGATTGCCCGGGAAACCGCAGATCGGGACGACGGGCCGCAAGTCCGGATCGTCGATCCGGGCGCGCTGACGGGCCAGGCCGACTGGCCCTCGCTGCAAGGCCCGCACAACCTCCAGAATGCGGCGATCGCGATCGCCATGGTCGAACAGCTCGGCATCACCGAAGCGCAATGGCGCCCCGCGCTGGCGAGCTTTGTCGGCCTGCCGCATCGCATGGAGCGGGTGGCGACACACAACGGCGTGCTGTTCGTCAACGACAGCAAGGCCACCAATGCCGCTTCCACTGCGCCCGCTTTGGGCGCTTTCCCGCGCATCCACTGGATCGTGGGAGGTCTGCCCAAGGCCGATGATCTCGACGAGTGCACGCCCTGGCTCGGTCATGTTGCGGCCGCTTACACGATCGGCGAGGCGGGGCCGCGTTTTGCCGAACTGCTCGAACCGCGCGTGCCGGTCATGCGCAGCGAAATGCTGTGCGAAGCGGTGCGGCAGGCGATGGACGCGGCGCAGCCGGGTGACGTGGTGATGCTGTCACCTGCTTGCGCCAGCTTCGACCAGTTCCGCGATTTCGAAGCGCGGGGCGATGCGTTCCGCGACATGGTCATGGCGTTGATCGCCGAAAGAACAGAGCGTCAGGGAGAAGCGCAGCCGTGAAGCGCGACACCAGCCCATCCGGAAAGTTCGCCGCGCAGCACGCCTATGGCCATGGTCACGGCGATGAAGGCAGCGTGCGGCTGCCCGTGCCGGTCTCGCGGTTCCGCCGATCGCGCCGCGGGGAATTGCTGATCTGGTGGCGCGAGATCGACCGCTGGCTGCTGGCGATGGTGCTGTCGCTGGTGGCGATCGGGGTGATCGCGGTGGCCGCCGCGTCTCCCGCCAGCGCGCACCGGCTGTCGACCGACAAGAAGACGCTGGGCGATCTCTATTTCTTCTGGCTGCATTTGCGGTTCCTGGGGCTTGGGCTGATCGCGATGTTCGTGGTTTCGCTGCTGCCCAAGCAGGCGGCACGACGGTTGGCGATCGTGCTGTGCGCGGCGATGGTGGTGGGGCTGCTGCTGGTGCCGCTGGTGGGCAGCGAGGTGAAGGGCGCGAAACGCTGGCTGTGGATCGGCGTCAGCCTCCAGCCGTCCGAATTCCTCAAGCCCGCGTTTGCAGTGGCGGCGGCCTGGATCCTGAGCTGGCGGGTGCGCGATCCCAACCTGCCGGTGATCTCGCTGTCGCTGGTGCTGCTGGGGCTTATTTCCGTGCTGCTGATGTTGCAGCCCGATTTCGGCGCGACGATGCTGTTCTGCGCGGTGTGGTTCGTGCTGGCGCTGCTGGCGGGCCTCTCTCCGGCGCGGATCGGCGCGGTCGGTGCGGCGCTCGTGGCGTTGGTGATCGCGGCATACTTGTTCTACCCGAACGCGCAGCACCGCATCGATGCGTTCCTGTCGGGCGGAGCGGAGTTCGACCAGGTCGATCTCGCCATGCGCACGTTGGTCAGCGGCGGCTGGAACGGCGCCGGGCTGTGGCTGGGCACGCGGAAGATGGCGCTGCCCGAAGCGCACACCGACTACATCTTTTCGGTGATCGGCGAGGAATTCGGGCTGGTGGTCTGCGCGATCGTGGTCATGCTGTACTGCGCGATCGCGGTGCGGGTGCTGCTGCGGCTGATCGACGAGGACGATCTATTCACGATTCTGGCCGGTGCCGGGCTGACTGCGCAACTGGTCGGGCAGGCGTTCATCAACATCCTGGTCAACCTGCAACTGTTCCCGTCGAAGGGCATGACGCTGCCGCTGATCAGCTATGGCGGGTCGTCCACGATCGCGCTGTTGGTGGGCGTGGGCTTCCTGCTGGCGATCACGCGGCGCAATCCGTACCTGACGCGCGAGGCGTTTCCCTTGAAGGAGCAGCTCCGCCGATGACCCGCGTCTCACGCCATTTCGTGCTGGCGGCCGGGGGCACCGGCGGACACCTGATCCCGGCTTTTGCGCTGGCGGTTGAACTTGAAGCGCGCGGGCATCACGTGGCGCTGGTCACCGATGCGCGGGGTGCAAAGATCCCCGGCAAGCCCGAATCTTTGACCGCGCATGTGCTGCCGGCGGGCCGCATCGACAGCAATCCGCTCACCGCGCTCAAGGGCCTTGCCGCGATCTGGCAGGGACGGCGAATGGCGCTGCGGCTGTTCGAAAGTTTCCAGCCCAGCGCGGTGGTTGGCTTCGGCGGCTATCCTGCGTTACCGGCGCTGCTTGCGGCGCGGTCCGCGAAAATCCCTACGCTGATCCACGAACAGAACGCGGTGCTGGGCCGGGTCAACCGCCTGCTCGCCAAGCGCGTGGACGTGATCGGCACCGCTTACCACGCGGTCGACCGGCTCGATCCCAAGCTGTGGGGCAAGGTCCGCTGCGTGGGCAACCCGGTGCGCGAGGAGGTGCTGACCTTGCGCAGCCACCCGTTCCCCGATTTCACCGAGGATTCGCTGTTTCGCGTGCTGGTGACG
>NZ_JANXWG010000060.1 GCF_025351285.1 Novosphingobium sp. | reverse complement strand
CCCGCTTGAGCCACAGCACAAGATAGGTGCGGCGGGATCACGACGCGAGATGAACGGCGAGGATGCCGAGCGCGCCGACGATCATATGCGGATCGCGCGCGAGAATGGCGACAAGATCATCGCCGATCCGGCGATTGCGCTAAATGCCATCACCCATAGCCAGGCCACGTTCACGATGCGCGATCTTGCCCAGTTCGCGTTCCGTCACAGCGACGGCAAGGATCAGTTCGATTCCGTCATGGCCTCGGTGCGCGGTTCCCCGGAGCTTGTCGCCTTGGGCAAGGACGGCAAGGATCAGGAGCGATTTACCAGCCGAGACATGATTGCAGTGGAGGAGCGGCTGGGGCTGTCCGCTTCGATGCTGGCGACGAGCGAGCGCCACGGCGTCGCCGACCAAAACCGCCATGCTGCGCTTGACGGTGCAGCCGAGCGCGGGATGGTTTTGTCGGGCGAACAACGCGATGCCTATGACCATATCACCGGCCAGCGCGATCTTGCCTCGGTCGTTGGCTATGCCGGGAGCGGCAAATCGGCGATGCTGGGCGTTGCGCGCGATGCCTGGGAGCGTGAAGGCTATACTGTGCGGGGCGCATCGCTGTCCGGCATCGCCGCTGAAAATCTCGAAGCCGGTTCGGGCATAACGTCGCGGACAATCGCGAGCCTTGAATATCAGTGGAAGCAGGGCCGCGAGCAACTGGGCGACCGCGATGTGCTGGTGATCGACGAGGCGGGCCTGACCGGGACGCGCCAGATGGAACGCGTCCTGTCGGCAGCGCGCGATGCGGGCGCGAAGGTTGTGCTGGTCGGTGATCCAGAACAGTTGCAGGCTATCGAGGCGGGGGCCGCGTTCCGCTCGCTCGCCGAAGCCCACGGTGCGGTCGAGATCACCGAGATCAGGCGTCAGCGCGACGACTGGCAGCGGGGTGCAACCCGCGCGCTTGCCACCGGACGGACGGGCGAGGCCATCCACGCCTACGGCGAGAATGGCATGGTTCACGGTGCCGAGACCCGTGAGGATGCGCGCGCCGAGCTTGTGGAGGGTTGGGATCAAGCCCGCACCAATGACCCTGCAAAAAGCCGCATCATCCTCACCCACACCAATGCCGAGGTGCGCGACCTCAATATCGCCGCCCGTGAGAAGCTGCGCGATGGCGGCGAGCTAGGTGGCGACGTGGACGTGAAGACCGAACGTGGCGAGCGCCAGTTTGCCAGTGGCGACCGGTTGATGTTCCTGCGCAACGAGCGTGGGCTAGGGGTGAAGAACGGAACGCTTGGCACGGTTGAGCAGGTGTCACCCGGCCATATGGCCGTCCGCACCGACGACGGGCGCAGCGTGGCGTTCGACCTCAAGGACTATGCCCATGTCGATCACGGCTATGCCGCCACATTCCACAAATCGCAGGGCGTGACGGTCGATCAGGCGCATATACTGGCAACGCCGGGGATGGACCGCAATTCGGCCTATGTTGGCCTTACCCGCCACCGCGACGGGATGCAGCTTCACTATGGCCGCGATGATTTTGCCGATCAGACCAAACTTGTTCGCACCCTGTCGCGCGAGCGATCAAAGGATATGGCGAGCGATTATCCGCTCCCCGACGCCCCAGTGCGAGCTTTTGCCGAGCGGCGCGAGTTCCGGTTTGGGGAAATGGCCCGCAACATGGTTTCCAAGGCGAGCGGGCTATTTGCCAACCCTGACCGCATTGCGGCCTTGCGGGGCCGTCTCGACAAGGCGCTTGGGCGCGAGCCATCGGCCACGCCGGACATGGCGCGCGCAGCCGACAAGGAGCCGGGGCAGGATCGCGGCACTGATTCCGCTGCGAACCGACTCCGCGCCCGTATGGCCGAACTGGGCCAACAGGTGCGAAAAGACGATGAGCGGGATCGCGACAAGACGAAGGATCGCGACCTTGACCGTAGAGGGCCGGGACGATGAGTGACACGCAGGACGATCCACTCTTGGGGCTTTTGACCGATATTGCCGAAGGGGTGGCGGCGCTGTCAGCGCGCGTCGATGCAATGGAAACAGAAGCTGTGGCGCATCGCGCCCAAGTGAATGAGGCGCTTGGCACAATCGCCGAGATCGCCACGAGGACATACTACGCCAGCAAGCCGTCAGGTGCCTTGCCGGGAGACGTCATCAACTCCGCAGTGATGACACCCATGATCGAGCGATGGCCGATTGAATGGCCGGTGACATTCCCATCTTCCGAGTTCAAGATATTGAACACCCTTGAGTCCGTTAGCACCGAGGAGATAGAGGCGCTTCTCTACGCGCGGGCTATGATCGCGGAAGACGCAACCAACGCTCAACGGCTTCGTCATACACGGACGTTGTTTATGCTGAACGAGGAAATGAGCAGGCGATTCAAGGCCCATGAGAAGAGCCAAGAGCGCGACACTCCGGGTCGAAGCCGATAACGCAATGACGCGACGTGCCGCAGGCTTTGACCTCTTGCGTCGCAGAAATTACTGGAAAATCGGAGAATCTTTTCGCCACCAATCGGCGGCTATTCCCCAAATTCTTCTACACGAATTCTACACAGGCAAAAAACAGCAAATTTGATCCAGTTTTATCAATGGATTAAACAAATCCAAAGATTTGGAGCGGGTGAAGGGAATCGAACCCTCGTCGTAAGCTTGGGAAGCTTCTGCTCTACCATTGAGCTACACCCGCATGGTCACCAGGTAATCACGGTCTTCCTGGCTGGCCGTTCGATCAACTAGCGTCGATCGAATGACGCGTCTGACGCGCGCCTCGAACGAGCGCCAATTGCCACACCGATGGCCGGTTGGTCAACGTGCAGTCGATCGATTCTTGCGCGCAACAGCGGATACCGGTGCCTTGCGTCTGGCGTTGGTCGGACGGGTCGGCGGTGTGTCGAGCCGGTCGCCGGCAATCGTATCCGCCAATTGCCGGCCCGATCGCCAGGCGAGTTCGACGCGGGGGCCGAGCAGCCAGTCGCCGCAGGCGCCGAGCCGCAGGGTCTTGTTCCACAACGCTCCGTGTTCCGCGCTCCGCACCATGGCATAGCGCCATCGGTGTGCCGACAAGTGCAGCAGGTCCGGCGGGGCTCCATCGCCGGCAAAGGCCATCAGCCCCTTCAGCATCGTTTGCGCGATGTCCCCGGCCGGTTGTTCCAGGTGGGCGTTCGACCAGGTGCCTTCGGCTTGAACGACCCAGGCTTCGCCGGGCGCACGGCCCGGTTTGCTGCCATTGCGCGCGGCCCAGGCCAGCACGCCCGTGTGGCGGATGACGTCGCTGGAAATCGGCAACGGGCGATCGAACGCGGCCAGCATGGTCCAGCACGGCTGCGAGCGCACCGCCATGGCCAGGCTTGCCATGGCCAGATCGTGCGCGCCGAGAAAGGCGGCGGCTTGCTCGGCTGGCAGCGCCACGATTGCTGCATCGAATGGCCCGTGGCGCTGACCGCCTTGTACCGTGACATGCCAGCCGGAAACATCGCGCGCCAGGCTCATGACATGGCTGGAATAAGCGACCGCCTGTTGCTTCGCCATGGCGGCTATGGGGACATTCATGGCCGGGAATCCGACCCAGGCTTCGGGACCGGCTTCGGGCCAGCGCGCCACAAGGCCCTGGTCCGCCCAAGCCGCGACTTGCGCGATAAAATCTGGATGGCGCGCAGTAAAGTATTGCGCGGCGTGATCGAACGCTGCCGTGCCCTTTTCCAATTCGACGCGCCGGGTACTCATTCGGCCGCCGGGGCCGCGGGCCTTGTCGAACAAGTGGACGTCATGCCCCGCTGCGGTCAACCGCTCGGAGCAGGCCAATCCGGATATGCCGGCCCCGATGACTACGATGCGCATGGCTTTCATTTACCGAACATAAACAATCAATTCCTGATCAAGCCGAGCAGTTCGGCGCGGCTGGACTTGTCGGTGAGGAAGCAGCCCATCATTCGGCTGGTGATCATGCCGACGCCGGGTGTGCACACGCCACGTCCGGTCATGCACCCGTGCTGCGCCTCGATTACAACGCCCACGCCAAGCGGTTGCAAGTTCGTCCAGATCGCCTGCGCCACTTGTGCGGTCAGCCGCTCCTGAATCTGCAGCCGACGGGCATAGCCGTGCAGCACGCGCGCCAGCTTGGAGATGCCGACCACGCGGTTGCTGGGAAGGTAGGCAATCGCGGCCTTGCCGGTGATTGGCGCCATGTGGTGCTCGCAATGGCTTTGGAACGGGATGTCCTTGAGCAGGACGATCTCGTTGTAGCCGGCCACTTCCTCGAAGGTCCGCGACAAGTGCAGGCCGGGGTCTTCGTCATAACCCTGGCAATATTCGCGCCATGCCCGGGCAACACGGCCGGGCGTGTCGACCAGACCCTCGCGGGTCGGGTCTTCGCCCACCCATTGCAGCAGCGTACGGATCGCGTCTTCGACGGCGGGCGGCACAAATGCGTCAGCGGACGCGTTTTCGCTTAGATTGACACTAAGGTCAGACGAATGGACATTCACGGCTGCCGGTCCCATGTGGGGCGGGGGCAGGCGCCGCCGCTCATTCATGGCTTCCCTTGCGGGCAGGAAGCAATTGTGAGCAACATGGCCGAAAGGGTAGGCAACATACCCGGTGTTTTTCTGGCTAGGCCGCGTTGCGCGTCCGGTCTTTAAAAAGGTGCAAGCAGGCAGATATGGCCATTTCCGACATGATCAGGGATAGCGCGGTAGCGGCTGTGATCAGCAATCCGCGGCTCCCCGATAACCCCATCATCGATTGCAACACGGCATTCATCGAACTCACCGGATATTCGCGCGAAGAAATAGTCGGGCGCAATTGTCGCTTCCTGCACGGTGACGGGTCCGAACCTTGGCTGATCGAAACGCTGCGCACGGGTATCCGCGAAAAGCGGCCGATCATGGTCGAAATCCTGAACTACAAGAAAAACGGCCAGCCGTTCCGCAACGCCGTGTTGGTGGCGCCGATTTTCGATGCCGAGGGTGAACTGGAATATTTTCTCGGCTCGCAGATGGAAATCGCCGAGACCGACGCTGCCGGCACGCGCGGCGCGGCTGCGCGGGCCAAGGTGGAGGCGCTGTCTTCCCGCCAGCACACGGTGCTGCTGGCGATCACCAAGGGCAAGCTGAACAAGCAGATCGCCTATGATCTGGGGCTGTCGGAACGCACGGTGAAGATGCACCGGTCGGCGATGCTCAAGGCGCTCGACGTCCATTCCACCGCCGAAGCCGTGCGGCTGGCGATCGAAGCCGGCTACTGACCGGTCTGCGGATTTAGGTACGAGAGCCTTTGGACGAACGGCAACGGTCCGAGCAATAGCGAACCTGATCCCAGTCGCGCGCCCATTTCTTGCGCCAGGCGAACGGCCTTGCGCAGGCTTCGCAGATCTTCGAGGGCAAATCGCCCTTGCGCACCATGCGGGCCATCGTCGATCCTAGCTCGGCAACCGCGTGCCGTCCCACGCGAACAATCCACCGCTGTCGGCCGGTGCTAGCGCGTCGATAACCGTGAGCAGGTGTCCGGCTGCCGTGGCCGGGGTGAACAGCCGATCGGGCGCCACGCCACGCTGGAAAGGCAGCGAAAGTTCGGTATCGACCGTGCCGGGGTGGAGCGCGGCAACAATTGTGTGCGGGTGCGAGCGTTTCAACTCGATTGCGAAATTGACGATCAGCATGTTGAGCGCGGCCTTGCTGGCGCGGTACGAATGCCAGCCGCCCAGCCGGTTGTCGCCGATCGATCCGACGCGGGCCGATAGCGCTGCGAACACCGCGCGGCGATCGCGCGGCAACAGCGGCAGGAAATGTTTGGCGATCAGCGCCGGGCCGACCGTGTTGATGGCCAGAACTTGCGCCATCGCCTCGGCATCGATCGCGCGGAAGCTCTTTTCGGGCGTGATCGCGTGACTGGCATCCTGAAGCACGCCGCTGGCGATCAGCACGAGCTCGACCTGGCCGCCGATGGAATGGGCCACTTCGGCAATGCTCGCTTCGTCGCCAAGATCGAACGCGAATGGTTCGACGCCCGCCGGCAGGTCGCCTGGCAAGCGCCGCGCGCCGGCATGGATGCGGTCGAAACGCCCCGATGCGGCCAAGGCTTCGGTCAAAGCCCGGCCGATGCCCCCGCCGGCGCCGAACACGACTGCGCTGCTCATTGCACAGCCTCGCCCGGTTCGGCCGCGCGGTTTTCCGCAAGGACGCTTTCGACCAGGTCACGCAAAGCGAAGCGGGCCTGCATCTTCACCGCCAGCAGCGCGGTTCCGCTGATCTTGCGCTGCACGAACAGCGTTTCAACCGGTGGGATGTGCCACGCCGCGCGATCGGTCACGATGCCTTCGAGATGGCCGCGCAACCGCGCGACGAACGACCGGTCGGCGAAATCGAACAGTCCCGGTCGGCCGAGATGCTCGATCAAGACCGCGATCATCCCATCGAAGGCTGCGGAATGGCGTTCGAGCATGAACGGTGAAACGAAACCAGCCTCGACCATCGCCGCGCGCAAGCCCGCAGGATCGCCGACCAACCCCGCGGCCAGGAGCCGGCGATAGGCCGTGGCCGTTTCTGGAACTACGCCACGAGCCGCACCGAAATCGAGCAAGACAATCCGCGCGCCATCGGCTTGCCAGCGGTAATTGGCGAAGTTCGGATCGGTCTGCATGAAGCCGAATTCGAATAGTTCGCGCAGCACCAGCCGGAACAGCGATTCAATCGCCGCATCGCGCACGTCCTGCGGGGCATCGAGCAGCGTCTCGATGGGCTGGCCGGAGATGAAATCCATCGCCAGCACCCGTTCGCTGCACAGTTCCTCGACCAGTCCCGGTACCACGAATGCCGGTTGATTCGCCAGCATGGCCGCGTAGCGGCGCAATTGTGCGGCCTCGCGGTGGTAATCGGCTTCTTCGTGCAACTGGCGCTTGGCCTCTACCAGCAGCGGCGCGATATCGAGACTGGCGGGGAGCAGTCCGGTCATCCGCAGCAGCGTGGCCACGTTGTCGACATCGGCATCGATGCTGGTGGCAATCCCCGGATATTGCACCTTGATCGCAACAGTGCGGCCATCGGGCAGGGTGGCGCGGTGGACCTGGCCGATCGAGGCGGCGGCCACGGGGGTCGCTTCGAACCGCCGGAAGCGCTTGCGCCAATCGGCGCCCCATTCCGCGCGCAGCACTTTGTCGAGTTGCGCGGGCGGCATGAAGTGCGCTGCATCGCGCAAGCGTGCCAGGATCGCGGTCAATTCGGGCGGGAGCATGTCGCCCGCGTCCATCGAGATCATCTGGCCCAGCTTCATCGCCGCGCCGCGCAATCGCGATAGCTGCTCGGTCACGCGGCCGACGCTGGCGGGGGTGAGCAGCAGGTCCTGCATGTGCGGCCGCTCGCCCCGGGCCAGCCGGCGGGCGCCTTCAGCCAGCACGCCGCCCGCCACCGATCCCGCCAATTGGCCGAACACCGCGGCGCGCGACAGGCGGCCTGCGGGCACCTTGCGGAAACGGGGATCGCTCATCGCAATTGTCGCTCCAGGCGCGGGCAGCCGGGCCTGCGGCACCCTATGGGCCGGGCACGGCGGTGGCGCGACCTGACCCTAAGGGTGGCGTGAACCAAAGACCAGCTTGCCCGAAGCGATGGCAGGGTGACGAGGGCGTGATGGTCCAGACGCTCCCCCGCCCGCTCGTTGTCCTTGGCTTGGCCGGCTTGCTTCCGCAGGCGATTTGTCTGGTGATGGCGCTGGACAGCGCCAACCACTATTTCGCGATTGCCGCGGCTTGTTGCTACGCGGCAGTGATCCTGTCGTTCCTCGGCGGGATGTGGTGGATGGCCGGCGCCCTGAGCGGGCTGCGCGAACCGGGGGTCTATGCGATGGCGGTGGCGCCGAGCCTGGCCGCCTGGGTAGCGCTGCTGCCGTGGTGTGTCGGCTGGACCTGGCCGGGGCCGTCGCTGGCTTTGCTGGGCGTGCTATTGCTGGCGAGCCCGCTCGCCGATGCGTCGCTGGCGTCGCGGGTGGCGTTGCCGGCGGGGTGGTTGAGATTGCGCATTGTCATGGCCGGAGGCCTGGGGCTCCTGACATTGGCGATCGCAGCCGTGTGATCGCCGTGCGTTCGGGTGCCGCCGTATGATCGCTGTGCGATCGGGCGTCTAACCCACGTTCAGAAGGTTCGAGATGGCGGTAATGATCTGCATCGCCACGAACGGCTTCTGGACCATCACGCTTTCGGGGACGCCATAGGCGCTGTGGTCGGCGGCGCTGTCACCGGTGATATAGATGACCGGAAGCGCTGCGTGGATTTCCCGGGCATGGCGCGCAACGTCCCAGCCGTTGGGGCCTTTGCCAAGCCTGATATCGGTCACCAGCGCGCAGAACGCAGGATCACGATCGCCAAGCGTTGCCATTGCACTATCGCCGCAATGGCACATTTCGTGCGCGAATCCGGCTTCTTCGAGAGCATCCGCAATCGACAGCGCAATAAGCGGTTCGTCGTCAACGACGAGGACAGTTAACCGTTCGTCCAAGTGGATACCCAATCCCCAGGCCTTTACCCGATGGCGGCCAATCTCGAATAATGCAGACTGTTGCGATCGGTTCCCGCTGCGGACCGAATTTTTTTGTTCAATGAGAATCGGTTAGCTTGCAGGACGCGCGTTATATCCGCGCATCCTGCAAGCGCCATTTTCTCAGGCGTCGAGCGTAAGCTGCTCGAAGCGATCGAGATGGAAATCGGCCGAGCCGAACTGGTTCTCGATCATCGTGGCGCGCTTGAAGTAGTGGCCGATCGCCAGTTCCTGCGTGATGCCGATGCCGCCGTGCGTCTGGATCGCGTTCTGGCCGACGAAGCGGATCGAGCGCGAGACCTTGGCCTTGGCCAGGCTGACCGCGGCCTTGCGCCCGTTCGCGGGCAAGTCGAGCTTGAGCGTGCCCATCAGCGCCATCGAGGCGATCTGTTCGACCTCGATGAAGATGTCGGCCATGCGGTGCTGCAACACCTGGAACTTGCCGATCGGCACGCCGAACTGCTTGCGCTGCTTGGTGTAATCGAGCGTGCCTTCGTGCAGCTTGCGCGCAATCCCGCAAGCTTCGCCGCACATCGCCACGGTGGCTTCGTCGACCAGTTGTTCGACCAGGTCGATCCCGCCCGCGATCAACGCATCGCCGGGGATGGCGACGTTCTCGAAATAGATTTCCGATGCCTGGAAGCCATCTACCGTCGGGTAGTCGCGACGCACCACGCCAGGCGATTTCGCGTCGATCAGAAACAGCGCCACGCCCTCGCGCTCACGCTGGCTGCCGCCGATGCGCGCGGTGACGAGCAGGTGCGTGGCCCAGGGCGCCGCATAGACGACTGCTTTCTGGCCGTTCAGCACATAGCCGGCACCGTCCGCCTTGGCGGTGGTGCGCAAGTTGGCCAGATCGTAGCGGCCTTGCGGTTCGGCATAAGCGAACGCGATCACGGCCTCGCCCGAAATGATCGCAGGGATTACCGCATCGGCCATCGCGCCGCCCCCATGGTGCTTGGCATGCTTCATCGCACCGCCGCCGATCACCACGGTCTGGAGATAAGGCTCGATCGCGATGACCTTGCCCAGCTCTTCCATCATGATCATGTTTTCAAGCGCGCCACCGCCCAGCCCGCCGTGCTCCTCGGCGAAGGGCGCGCCGAGGATTCCGAGTTCGGTGGCAAGCGCCCGCCACACGCCGGGATCGCGCCCTTCGGGCCGGGCGAGCATCATTTTGCGCGTCTCGAAATCATAGGTGTCGGCCAGGAAGCGCGCGAGCGTGTCGCGCAGCATGTCCTGCGTTTCGGTGTAGCTGAAATCCATTGTCCTCGATCCCATAAGCAGGGGCCGGCCTTATGACGAAAGGCCGGCCCATATCAATGTACCGCCGCGCCCTTGGCGCGCGCGGAAGCTTTTTGTCAGAGACCCAGCACCATCTTGGCGATGATATTGCGCTGGATTTCGTTCGATCCGCCGTAAATCGTGGTCTTGCGCGTGTTGAAGTACGTCGGAGCAGCGCGGTGGGCATAATCGGGGCCGATTGGGTGCTCGTTATCGCCCTCTCCGAAACCGCGGAAATAGGGCGCGCCGTAATGGCCGACCGCCTCCAACGACAATTCGGTTAGCCGCTGCTGGATTTCAGAGCCTTTGATCTTGAGCAGGCTCGATTCGGGCCCGGGGCCCTTGCCGGCGCTTTCTCCCGCCAGGCTGCGCAGTTCGGTATATTCGAGCGCGGTCAGGTCCATTTCCAGCTCGGCGATCTTGCGGCGGAAGAACGGGTTGGCGATCAGCGGCTTGTCGCCATCCATCTCTGCCCGCGCGATGGTCTTGACCTTCTCGATGCCGCGCTTGGATGCGGCCACGCCGGCGATGCCGGTGCGTTCGTGCGCCAGCAGGAACTTGGCGCAAGTCCACCCCTTGTTCTCCTCGAAGATGCGCTGGTTGACCGGCACGCGCACGTCCTCCAGCCATACTTCGTTGACTTCGTGCTCACCGCCCAGCGTGATGATCGGGCGCACGGTGATGCCGGGCGATTTCATGTCGATGAGCAGGAAGCTGATGCCCTCCTGCTGCTTGGCATCGGGGTTGGTGCGCACCAGGAAGAAGCCCCAATCGGCGTGCTGCGCCATCGTGGTCCAGGTCTTCTGGCCATTGACCACGTACTCATCGCCCTCAAGCACGGCCTTGGTGCGCAGCGAGGCCAGATCCGAACCCGAACCCGGCTCGGAATAGCCTTGGCACCACCAGTCGCCACCCGAAAGGATGCCGGGCAGGAACCGCGCCTTCTGCTCGGGCGTGCCGAAGGTGTAGATCACCGGGCCGACCATCGACAGGCCGAATGGCATCAGCCGGATGCAATCGGCGCTCGCGGTTTCTTCGGACCAGATGTACTTCTGCGTCGCGGTCCAGCCGGTGCCGCCGTATTCGACCGGCCAGGCCGGCGCGACCCAGCCCTTCCTGGCCAGCACGCGGTGCCACGACAGGAAATCTTCCTTGGTCAGCTCGTCGCCTTCATCCTGCTTGCCGCGCAGCGTTTCCGGATAATTTTCGGCGATGAAGGCGCGCACTTCGCGCTGGAACGCCAGATCCTCGGGGCTGAAATCCAGGTGCATTTGCTCTCTCCAAAATTCAAATCGTCGCGACGGTCAACCGCCGCCGGGCAGATGCCCTGCAGCATCGATCATGAAAGCGCGTGCAGCGCACGTCAATGGCACGAGGGTGCAGTGCATATCGGCCGTTGGATCAACCGCTCATCGGAGCGTGCGCAAAACGATCATGGTGCGGGCGCGATCTTGAGAATGCAATCGATGAAGCCGCGCGGATCGTCCTCCTGGATGAAGTGCCCACCCTTGAGCGTGGTGTGCGGCTGCCCGGCGGTTCCCGGAACCCGGCCGATGAACAATGCGTCGCCGCCGCGCGTGATCGGGTCACCATCGCTGAAGCAGCACAGGAACGGCTTGTCCCAGCGTTCGAGTGCTTCCCACGCCTGCTTCTGGTCGGGCACCGCCACATTGCCCTCGAACGGCACGAAAGTCGGGAAGATCCGCGCGCCGGCCTTGTAGGCGTTCGCGGGGAATGGGGCATCGTAAGCCGCGATTTCAGCCTTGGACAACCCGCGCCTGGTGCCCTTGCCGATGATCCCGCCGATCGGGAACAGCGGGCTCCACTGCGAAAACGCGCGCCAGATCGCGAATGCGCGCGGCGCCGGGCCACCTTCGGGAAGTCCGCCGTTCGACAGCGCCACTGCGGCGAAGCGATCGGGCATCGCCGCGACCAGCCGTAGACCGACAAGCGATCCCCAGTCCTGGCAAGCGAGCGTGATGCCCTCGAGGTCAAGCTGCTCGATCCACGTGCGCATCCAGGCCACATGGCGCGCATAGCTGTAATCGGTTTGCCGCGCGGGCTTGTCCGACTTGCCGAAGCCGATCAGATCGGGCGCAATCACGCGGTAACCCGCCGCCACAACCGGGGCGATCATATGACGGTAAAGGTAGCACCAGCTCGGTTCGCCATGCATCATCAGCACGATCGGCGCATCGCGCGGGCCTTCATCGATGTAATGCAGCCGCAGCCGGGTGCCGTCCTGCGGATCGGCAATCTCGGCATAGTGCGGCGCGTAGGGAAAATCGTCGATTCCGGCGAACGCCGCGTCCGGGGTGCGAAGGACTTTCAAACGACTCTCCGTAACCACGCGCGGTAATATTGGCACTATGAATGCCGGATTGTTCCGCATTGGTCAATGCGTGCTTCTGCGGCGCCTTTGCTGTGCTGGACCGCACAGCGCGATCGCGTGAACACGCGCAATTTGTGCTTTCAGCCTGCGATGTCGGTCTGGACAATATCTCGCAATCAGCGGAAAGGTACCGCGTGGAACATTCATCTGCACGTGGCCGGCCGGCAAGGCTGGCCCGAGCCCGCCCTCAACCGATCACGCGGCCAATCATGCGACTGGTTCGCGCCGCAATGCTGCCTGCGGCAAGCTGCGCCCTGCTCGCAGGCAGCACGGTCATCGGCCATGCGCAGTCGATCGTCGTTCGCTCGACCGGGCCTTCGGCAAACAGCCATCCCAAGGGCCAGCGATTGCAGCAAGGCGCCATCGTGACGCTGCGCAACGGCGACATCATCACCATCCTCGACAAAGCCGGCACGCGCGTGCTGCGCGGGCCGGGAACTTTCCGGCTCGATGGGGTGGTGGTGCGCGATAACGGCGTGGCGGCGCGATTGTCGCGCTCGCTCGGCGATCCGGCCGCGTTGCGCTCGACCTTGCGCGCCGGCGCGGTTCGCGGGCTGGGCAACGCAGGAACCGCATCGGCGGCTTTGCCCGAAACGATCTGGCTCGCCGATGTCGATGCAGGCGGCAACGTCTGCATGCCCAAGGGCGGCCGTTTGTTCCTTTGGCGCCATGCCACCGTGGCAGGTCGGTCCGGTTCGATTGGCACGACTGACGATCGCGTGAAATTGAATGTGCAATGGCCGGCGCAAAGCTGGGGCACCGCTTGGCCCATCGGTGCCTTGCCGCTTGCCGATGGCGCGACTTATCGGTTTACCGACCAGGGGCCAGTATCGAAAACGGTCGAGTTCAAAATCGTTGCGCTGGACCCGACAGTTCTTCCCACCGACGCTGCGGGCCTTGGCGCGGTGTTGCTCGACAGTGGCTGCACAGCGCAGTTCGACTGGCTGAGCAGCAGCCTCGAACGCCTCGGCCGATAGGTACAGCATACCGCCGAATGAAGCGGCCGCGCCATGTTTGAGAACATGGCAAATGGTGCCCGGGGACGGAATCGAATAAGCGGATGCGGAGCTTTTATATCAACATGTTATGCAGACCATATAATATCGTGGCCACCATAATGGCCCCCAAAAAATATTCAAGCCATTACGCGCGCGCGAGGCAATGTTCCCTAACGTAGTGGGTTATAGCCCGTTTGCTTGAGGTTATTCCTAGGTTTGAGATGGAGGGATACAATTTGCCATGTAATGCAACAATAATTTTGCCCTCTCTGACCGTACCAATAATTTAAGCCAGATTTGATTCGCCGACCACCTCCGGGCCGGGACGGACCTGGACGGACACGTGTCGTTTACTTCATGCACCGTGCTCAATCACGGCGAGCCGTCTTGAATGGCTGAAAGTTTCCAAGGAGCGCCGTCTTGCCTAACGAATGTCCAATGCTCGGTCGTTTCAGAAGGGCGGTTGGGATCGCCCTCGATTACCGCGCGAGTATTCCTGTCGCGCATCACATC
>NZ_JANXWG010000051.1 GCF_025351285.1 Novosphingobium sp. | reverse complement strand
CGTTCTGTCGTATGCGCTGCCGGCGTATCGTTCGATCACCTCGATCAACCTGGGCATGGTGTGCTCGGCGCTGGTCAAGTCGGGCACCGAGGAGCAGAAGGCCGAATGGCTGCCTCGGTTGGCGGCAGGTGAAATCGCCAGCTTCGGGCTGACCGAACCTGGCTCCGGCTCGGATTCGGCGGCGATGCAGACCACTGCTACGCGCTCGGGCAACGGTTACGTGCTCAACGGCACCAAGCGCTACATCACCAACGCGCCCTTCGCCAAAGTGGCGCTGATCATGGCGCGGACCGAGAAAGAAGCGCTGCCCAAGAATGCGCACGTTTCCGCCTTCCTCGTGCCGATGGATTCGCCGGGCGTTTCGGTCGGCAAGTCGGACAGGAAGATGGGCCAGTCGGGCAGCCACATCGCCGATATCGTGATGGACGACGTGCACATTCCCGGCAATGCGCTGCTCGGCGGCGTCGAAGGCAAGGGCTTCGTCACCGCGATGCAAAGCCTCGACAACGGCCGGCTTTCGGTCGCGGCGGCTGCGGCGGGCTATGCGCGGCGCGCGCTCGATACCGCGGTGCGCTATGCCACCGAGCGCAAGGCGTTCGGCGAGCCGATCGCCAATTTCCAGCTCATCCAGGCGATGCTGGCGGACAGCGAGATCGAAATCTACGCCGCCGAATGCATGATCGCCGATGCCACGCGCCGCGCCGATGCCGGCGAATCGGTGTTGCGCAAGGCGGCGGCGGCCAAAGTGTTTGCGTCCGAAATGTGCGGCCGCGTGGTAGATCGCTGCGTCCAGGTTCACGGCGGCGCGGGCTATCTCGCCGAATACGAAGCCGAACGCTTCTTCCGCGATGCGCGCATTTACCGCATCTACGAAGGCACCACCCAGATCCTTCAATTGCAGATCGCCAAGCACATGCTGCGCGAATTTGCGGCCGGCGCAGCGTAAGGGAGAAGCACGATGTACGACATCCTGGGCGGCCTTTCGGTGGTCGAGGTGTCGTCGTTTGTCGCCTCGCCAACGGCCGGGCTTTATTGCTCGCAGTTCGGCGCCGAGGTCATCCGGGTGGACCAGATCGGCGGCGGGCAGGATTTCCATCGCTGGCCGATAACCGCGAACCAGGATTCGCTCAGCTGGGAAAACCTCAACCGCGCCAAGAAGTCGCTGGCGCTCGATCTGACCGGTAAACCGGGTCGCGAACTGCTGACCGAACTGATCCGCGCCACCGGCAACCTCATCACCAACCTGCCGGTCGGCGGCTTTTTGGCGCACGACCGGCTGGCTGAGGGCCGCGCCGATCTCGTCACCGTGCGGGTGATGGGCTGGCCCGATGGCGCCATCGCGCTCGACTACACCGCCAATGCTGCGGTGGGTTATGCCGCGCTGACCGGACCTCTGAACGATCCCGCCCCGGTCAACCACGTCCTGCCAGCGTGGGACTTGCTCACCGGCGCTTATGCCGCCTTCGCGCTGCTCGCCGCAATCCGTCGGCGCGAGGCGACCGGGCTGGGCGGCGAAGTGCGCCTGCCGCTGACCGATATCGCGATGGGCTCGGCCGCCAACCTGGGCCGCGTCGCCGAAGTGTTGTACGACGGGCGCGATCGCGAGAGGCTGGGCAATGCGGTGTTCGGCACGATCGGCCGCGATTTCGTGACGGCGGACGGCGTGCGGTTGATGATCGTGGCAATCAACGAGCGGCACTGGTCCGGGCTGGTCAAGGCGCTCGACCTGGCCGAACCGCTGGCGCAGCTCGAAGCCCTGCTCGGCGTGCGCTTTGCGGGCGATGACAGCACGCGCTTCCGCCATCGCGAGGCGATCTTCGCGCTGATCGAACCGCGCGTCACTGCATTGAGCCATGCCGATCTCGCCGCCCGGCTCGATGCCAACGCCGTCGTCCACGGCCCCTATCGCACCATGCCCGAAGCGATCGAAGACCCGCGGCTGGTTTCCGCTAACCCGATGTTCGCGCATACCGCCGACAACCCCAGCGGCTTCGCCTATCCCGCCGCAGGTGCCTTCGCGACACTGCCCGCGCTCGATCGCCGGGCGCCCGCGCCCGCGCCACGGCTGGGCGCGGACAGCGAGCAAATCCTGGCCGAGCGGCTCAAGCTTTCCTCGGGCGAGATCGCCCGCCTGATCGACGCAGGTATCGTCGGAACAGCCAAGGAACCCACACCATGACGCTTCGCCGCGCTGCCATTGTTGCCCCCGTCCGCACCGCCGTCGGCAAATTCGGCGGCGCGCTGTCGTCGCTCACCGCCGGAAAACTGGGCGCAGTAACGCTCAAGGCGCTGATGGAACGGACGAAAATCGATCCTACGCGCGTCGACGACGTGGTGTTCGCGCAAGGCTACGGCAATGGTGAAGCGCCGTGCATTGCGCACTGGTCATGGCTTGCCGCCGGTTTGCCGCTCGAAGTACCCGGCTACCAACTCGACCGCCG
>NZ_JANXWG010000081.1 GCF_025351285.1 Novosphingobium sp. | reverse complement strand
CGCCGCCGCGACAGCCCGCTGCTCAGCGCAATCCGCACCGCCTCACGCTTGAAATCTTCTGTATGCTTCTTCATCTCATCGGTCTCCTTGATCGAGTGTTAAACTCTCAAGTGACCGGCGCAAAACCGTTACAAGTCCAATTCGATGCCTATAAATGGGTCGCTCAAGACGATCCTATCTCCCGCACTTGCTCCGAAACAGGGTTTACCGCCCGTCCATACTGAAGACGGGCGGCGTTTCGCCCAATATGCGACAACCGCGGTTATTTGGGAAAATGGATTCCACAGAGCTTATTGCCGTCGAGGTCACGAAAATAGGCGAGCTCGATCTTACCCATCGACGCGGTCTCGCGCGGCCCAGGCGGGGCCTCGATCGAGGTGCCGCCGTTGGCAACTGCGGTATCGTGAAGCTGCTTCACTTGTTCGGGCGAGTTGCACGAAAAGGCGACGGTGCTCCCGTTTGCGACGGTCGCAGGTTCATCGTTGATCGGCTGGCTGACGATGAAGTTGGTTCCGTTGCCATTATTGTAAATGAGCCGGGTATGTCCGCTGTCGGCGATATTCCGCGTCGGTTCACCGACGCCGAGCGTCCCGAGCACGGCGTCATAGAAGCGCTTCGATCGTTCGATGTCGTTCGATCCGACCATGGTGTGAAACAGCATGCTTTTTCTCCTGCTCAGTGCGTTGTTGTAACGAAGATAAGTGGTGCGACCGCTACGGGCGGTCATCCAGTTCCGGCACGCCGCTGCTGCGATCGGCATAGGCGGCTAGGAAGGTCGGGCGGCGCTGCCATCGCTGCCAGAACGCATCGATGTGCTCGTACCGCTCGTCGAGCGGCATCGCGTTCACCTCGAACTTGGAGAAGGCGATCGCTGTCGCCAGCGTGATATCCGAAAACGTAGGCTCCGCACCGCCAAGCAGCCAGTCTCGGCCATCGGCCAGATGCCGGTTGACCAGCACGGTATGCGCCAGCGCTTCCTTGCGGCAATGCTCGCCCCATGCCGGGTTGACCGTCAGTTCGAGCTTGGGGCCGAGCCCCTGATGCAAGACATGGAACGCGGTCGTGATGCGGTAGAGGATGTGCACCCAAATGCGGTTGTCCCACATCGAGTCCAGCCCCTGTTCCTCAGCGGTCTCGCCCATGATCCGGCGGCCCGGAAATACCTGGTCGAGATAGCGCACGACCGCAGCGGTCTCCGAGATGAAGCTGCCGTCCGCCAATTCGAGCGTCGGCGTTTCACCCCAAGGGTTCATCTTAAGATGCTTCCACTGCCGCTGCTCTCCCACCGGGGACATGTCGTAGACCCGCTCATCGAAGCGGTCGGCAATGCCCTTCTCGTGCAGGAAGATGCGCAGACGCTGAGGATTAGGGAACGCGGAGGGAGAGGTGAAAAGGCGGAGTTGCCTAGGCAGCGGCAATTGGACTGTCATGAATTCATCTACCAAGTGACCGGTAGGGCGATGGATGCGCGCTTGCGTGATAGGCGTCAAGGTCTATCTACCACTTGGTCGGGTCGGGGATACGGGCGGAGCAATGGCGGTTTCAACATCCAGGGAAGCAGTGCTGGCCGCAGCACGACGGATCGCGATGGCGCGTGGCTATAACGGCCTGAACTTCCGTGACATCGCGGCACAAGTCGGAATTAAAGCGCCCAGCATCCATCATCATTTCGCGACCAAGGCCGATCTTGGTGCGGCGGTGGCGCGGCGCTATTGGGAAGACACGGTCGGGCAATTGGCCGCGATTGCTGACGAGGAGCCTGACCCGATCGTGGCCTTACGCCGGTACCCGGAGATTTTCCGGGCATCGCTGTCGAACGATAACCGTATCTGCCTTTCCAGCTTCATGGCGGCCGAATATGACGATCTTCCTGATCGGGTGAAGACCGAGGTTCAATGCTTTGCCGACGTCAATGTTGCCTGGCTGGGCAAGCTGCTCAACGACACGAGAATTGTCGAACCCGGCGAAAGTGAATCGAGGGCGAAGGCGATCTATGCGGCCGTCGCCGGAGCGCAACTCTTCGCGAGGGGCCGATCAGACATCGCGCTTTTCGATACGATGATCGCTAGCTACCGCGCAGTTGGACTCTTGCCGGCTTAGCAAGCTGGTCGCTGCTCGGCGCCGACGCCAGCCCTGCGACTCAATGACGCCTTTACTGCGGTAGCCGCGTGATTTGCTCAATCGCGACACACAAAGGGCGGATTCGCTTGCGGCCTATTCCGATAGCTTATCCAAGCAATGAGAAGCCGCGAGAACTGAAATAAACGAATGGTTACATTGGGAAATGACAAGTGCTCTTTGAATGAAGAATTATAGGCGAGAGCGGTCGTTCCGTAAGACCACAAGCAATGGCCGAATGTTCTGACGACGGACAGCTGGCCTCATCTTCTGATCGAAAAAGTTTTTCATCGGTATGGGCATCGACTCGCTAGTTGTTATCGTCCTATACGAGCTAGGCATAATCGGTCTTATTTGCTATCTCTGCAGGCCGCAGTCACGGCGCTAGTTAATTCCGGTCCGCCAGCTAATGAGGATTTATCAGCCTAACGGTGTTTCCTCAGCGCAATGCAGTTGGGAATGTGGCTTCGCGCTACCGAACGCCGCCAGAATTTAGCACGTGCCAATGATGCTGGTGTAACCAAGGGCCGGCATCTTCGCCATCGTTGGGCTTCGGCAAGACCATCAACCGCCGACCGGCCGGGCTGATTAACAGAAGCCGCTCGAACGATCCGCCCTCGGGTCCGGCATTATAAGCATGTTCGCTGATGATTAGATCATTTCTATATGGCCCGTCGCGGATCACCATCACGAGATTGGCGGCGCTGACAAACTGGCGTTTGCCGGTGGCAAGATCGACGCGGAACAGAGTGTCTGAGGTCACCCATGCTTGCGACAAAACATAGATCGCTTTTCCATCCACTGAGAACACTGGGTTATTCAAACCCCGCAGGTTGGTCGTGTTATTATCCGTAGGATGCGAATGGACGAGCATTTTGCAGCTCGGATTTGTTGGCTTGAATAGCCAGAGCGATGACGGATCAGTTCGGTCGTGCGTCGCGCGGACGAACGCGACTAAGTGACCAACCGGAGATGCGGTAAGGTCAAAGGTTTCGGCAGGTGCGGCTCGGCACAAGCTTTGTATCGAGCGAGTGAGAGCCAGCGATGTTTTTTGACCCACATCGGCCTGCGCACCGTTAAAGGTCGCTAGCGCAGCGGCAAATACGAAACTTGTTACCATTGTTTTCATAAGCCGCCGTCCCCAAGGTAGTTGTTAAATTCAGATGGTGCTGGGTGGAGGTACGTCTTGACCTAGGACAGCTGGCGCTTACCTGATCCTCAGATCCACTGGCTCAATCTAGATCGTCGATTGTACGATGCCAAATTCATCATCGATATCGTGCGCCATTTTATTCGAAAATGCATCGTCGATCGTGTGTCGGCACGCACCTGACACGCAGCAAACGTGACGTCGGTCGTGCTCATCGACCCGAGGTGCAGATTGTTGGCCAACGTGCTGCGGTTAGTCCGATCCTAGTCCTTACCAGCCCGGCGGTTGCGCAACCGTCATTGGCCATGACTGCTAATACCAACCTGCACTGATCATGACCCACGCGCCCATTTGCGGCGGCCGATGGTCATGATGTGCCAAGGCTGATCGATGAGCTTGTTCCAGGCTTCGCAGCAGTGGTCGATGATGTTGTCGTAGGATGTGAAGACGCGGTTTGAGAGCCAGTTGTCGCGCATAAATTGCCAGATGTTTTCGACCGGGTTCAACTCTGGACATTTCGCGGGCAGAGCGATGATGCTGAGATTGCCGGGCACGATGAGCTTGCCGGTCGTATGCCAACCAGCCTGATCCATCAGCACGACCGCGTGAGCGCCGGGTGCGACCATGAGCGAGATCTCGGTCAGATGCAGCGACATGGTTTCGGTATTGCAGAAGGGCAGCACCAGCCCTGCACCCTTGCCGTGTTCCGGGCAGATCGCGCCAAAGATGTAGGCGGATTTGGTCCGCTGATCCTTCGGGGCCGACGGCCGGGTTCCGCGTTGGGCCCAGCGTCGCGTGATCTTGTTTTTCTGGCCAACCCGGGCCTCATCCTGGAACCAAATCTCTATGGGCGTGCGCTTCGGGAGGGTTGCCCTGACCTTTGCCAGCTCGGCTGCGAAGCCCCCTTTTTGAAGGCCTCCAGCTCATATTCGTTCTGGGCATGGTGGCGGGGCCGCGCCGTTAGTTTGACGTAGCCCAGCTTCTTCAACTCGCGCCCCACGGTCGTTTCATCGAGCGAGACTGCAAATTCCTCGTGCAGCCACTGGACCAGGTCGATCAGCCGCCAGCGAACAACGCCATGGATCGCCGGAATCGGACCGCGCTCGACCACCTCGACAAGCGCCCGCCGCTGGGCATCGTCGAGGCGAGACCGTTTCCCCGGCGCCTTGCCGTCGAGCAAACCGTCGGGACCGCGGAAATTGAAGCGCACCACCCAGTCACGCACAATCTGCAAGCCCACCCCGCCGATCCGCGCGGCCGCGCTGCGGCTGCCTCCGTCGTAAATCTCGGCCAATGCCAACAGACGGCGCGCCTGGTTCGCGCTCTTCGACGCGCGCGCCAATTTCCTCAACGCTGTGCTGTCAAAATCTTCCCTCAAGCTGATCGCTGATCCCATGGTCACGCCCTCCAATTGCAGGGCGCCATTGATTCAGAATTTCGCCAGTTTGGGAATCCCCCCCGTGAGTCAGCCTCACGGCAGGTTGGTATTAACCACCGAACCACCCTTCTCAAACAACACCAAGGCCCTCTTCCGCAACGTCGGACGGGGACACGCAATAGCATGTCCCCGAAGTGCTGGTCAGCGTGGACGATCGGCGCGCATTGGATCAAAGCCGAACCCCGGATCAAGTCCGGGGTGACGAAGGTGGTGGTGCCGGGTTCGCGCCGCAGCCCCGCCCGCAAGCTCACCAAAAACTTTCCTACACGCCCCGCCCCCGCTATAGACCCGCTGCGCCCGGTTGGTCGGGCAAAAGGCTCTGTGACTGCCAGACGCGTGCATGTGTTTTATCAACTTGCACAATGTGCAACCGGAAACCGGGCGCATTTCGCCGGGGTTGCCCTTGGCGGTGGAGGGCGGCATAGGCGCGGGGCTTGAACTGCCAGAAAAGGCCAGGATGCGATGAAGGCCATAATGCGATGAAGGTCCGTGTTTCCGTCAGCCTCAAGAACGGCGTGCTCGATCCGCAAGGGCGTGCGATCCACCATGCGTTGGAAGGGCTGGGCTTTGCCGGCGTCAACGATGTGCGCAGCGGCCGGCTGATCGAACTCGACGTGGCCGATGACGTGACCGACGCCGCGATTGACGAGATGTGCCGCAAGCTGCTCGCCAACATGGTGATCGAGAATTACCGGATCGAAAAGATAGCAGGAGCGCCCGCCTGATGGCTTTCACCGCCGCGGTCGTGACCTTTCCCGGATCGAACTGCGATCGCGACATGGCGGTGGCGATCGAGCAGATTGCGGGCGATCTTGGCGGCGGAACCGTCTACCGCGTGTGGCACGGCAATGCGGGGCTGCCCGATGGGCTCGACCTGATCGCGCTGCCGGGCGGGTTTTCCTACGGCGATTACTTGCGCTCGGGCGCGATGGCGGCGCGCTCGCCGGTGATGCAGGCGGTGATCGCAGCGGCGGAGCGCGGTGTGGCGGTGCTGGGCGTGTGCAACGGCTTCCAGGTGCTGACCGAGGCCGGCTTGCTCCCCGGCGCGCTGATGCGCAACGCCGGCATCCGCTTCGTGTGCCGCGAAGTGGCGTTGACCGTGGAGACCAGCCAGTCGCTGTTCACCGCGGGGTACGAGGCCGGCCAGCGGATCGTGATCCCGGTGGCGCACCACGATGGCAACTACTTCGCCGATGACGCGACGCTCGACCGGCTGGAGGGCGAAGGCCGCGTGGCGTTCCGCTATGCGGAAGCCGTCAACGGATCGGCGCGGGACATCGCGGGCGTGCTCAATGCGAAGGGCAACGTGCTGGGCATGATGCCGCACCCCGAACGGATGATCGAAGCAGCCCACGGTGGGACTGATGGCAGGGCGTTGTTCGAAAGCGTGATAAAGGGTCTCGTGGACGCTTAGGCGATAAGGCGCGGCTGTTCGCTGCGGAACAGGGCGCGGGCATCGGCGGACGGCATCGGGCGGCCGAAGTAATAGCCCTGGATCTTCTTGCAGCCGAGCCGGCGCACCATCGCCAGTTCGTCTTCGGTTTCAACGCCTTCGGCGGTGGTCGACATTTCCAGGCTGTCGCACATTGCCACCACGGCGCGGATAATCGCCAGGCTTTCGGGGTTGTTGCGCGCGGCGCCCTGGACGAAGCTGCGATCGACCTTGATGGTCGAAAACCGCATCCGCCGGAGATAGCCGAGCGAGGAATAGCCGGTGCCGAAATCATCGAGCGCCACCCCGCAGCCGAGCGCCATGATGCGCTCCAGCGTGGCCTGCGCGGTGGTGCCATCGCGCACGAAGATGCTTTCGGTGACCTCGATTTCCAGCCGGTGCGGCGGCAAGCCGCTGGCGGAAAGCGCGGAAACGACGGTTTCGGCGAAGTGCGGATCGAGCAATTGTTCGCCCGAGACATTGACCGCAATCTTGACGCGGGCGGGCCAGTTGGTCGCCTCGCGGCAGGCCTCGCGCAGCACCCATTCGCCGATCACCACGATCTGGCGAGTATCTTCGGCCAGCGGGATGAACTTGGCCGGGCTGACCGAGCCATGCTCCTTGCTGTTCCAGCGCAGCAGCGCCTCGAAGCTGACCACCGATTCGTCGATGGCATCGACCACCGGCTGGAATGCCAGTACGAATTCCTGCCGATCGAGCGCGCGGCGCATGGCGATTTCGAGCTTGCGGCGCTCCTCTGCCTGCGCGTGAAGTTCTGGCTCGTAGATGCAGTGCCGCCCGCGACCTTCGTCCTTGGCGCGATAGAGCGCCAGATCGGCGTTGCGCATCAGTGTCTCGACCGTCGGCCCATCGCGGGGGCCAAGCGCCGAACCGATGCTGGCACCGACGTAGAGTGTGTGATGATCCACGTCATAAGGGCGCGACAGCGATTCGATCACCTGGTCGGCCAAGGCCCGCACCGCGGCGCCGTCGCTGGCGTCGGTGACCACGACCGCGAACTCATCACCGCCCAGCCGCCCGCACATTGCGCCCTTGGGCATCATCGCCCGAAGCCGCGCCGATACTTGCGCCAGCAACTGATCGCCGACCAGGTGGCCGAGCGTATCGTTGATCGCCTTGAAACGATCGAGGTCGATCATCATGAACGCGCAGCGCCCGCGCCATTGCACGGCATAGGCCAACGCTTCGCCCATTGATTCATTGACTTGCAGGCGGTTGGGCAGACCGGTCAGCGTGTCGTAGCGCGCCAGATAGGCGATCTTGTCGGCGTTCTCGCGCTTTTCGGTGACGTCCGAACCCACGCCGCGAAATCCGGTAAAGTTGCCCGCATCGTCGAAGCGCGGGGATGCCGACAGTTCCCACCAGCGCTCTCCGCCGGGCAGCGTGACCTGGACGAGCAAGTCGGAGAAGCTTTCGCGCCGTTTCAGCTTTTCGGCGAGCTGGTGGAGGCTGGGGTGAAAGCGCCCGTCTTCCCACGCCGGGCCCGAAATCAACTGAATCAGCGGCTGCCCATCGACATCGTCGGTCTCGCGCCCGAGCGCAAAGGCGAAGCGTGGTGATACCCCGCGCACGCGCCGCGATGCATCGACCTGCCACAGCCAGTCGGCCTCGTTTTCCTCGAATTCGCGCAACAGCAGCGACACAACCTCGTTGCGTTCAGCCATCCCCGCTTCGGCCACTTTGCCACCCAGGAACGTGCGCGCAACCTCGATGGCGCCGACGCTGACGAACACGCCGAACACCATGACCACCGCCGCGCTGACCCACTCGCCCTGATACAGGAACCCGAGCGCGCTCGCTCCGCCAACCACCCCCGCAAAAATCAGTGTGCAACGTGGCACTGCGGCATAACCGACCAGCATCCCGGTCACGAGCATGGCGGTAACGGTCCACAGCGACATCCGGTCGCCAGCGCTGCCGTACTGCGTGAAAATCACCACCGGCAGCGCCCAGACAATGGCGGCGGCCAGCGTGCCCACGGTTTGATCGCGGACTTCGGATGGGGAGAAGCGGCGCCGCTCGGCATCTTCGACGCGCCGGTCGATCTGCGCGCCATAAGCCAAGGCCAGCAACAGCGTGACCAGCCACGCACCGATCAGCAGCAGCGGCGTGGTGTGGACGAACAACTGGATAACGAGCAGCGCGGCCAACGCATGCGCGATCAACCGCGCCATCGTCATGCGGCCGATCTGGGCATACTGCATGCCACGCAGCCGCCACCAATCGCCGTCTGCGGGTTCGGCAAAGCCGAGCACCGCCAGCGCCGGCAAGCGCTTGGGCAAAGTGGTGGGACTGGCTGCGGTGCTCGACACACTTGGCGTCTTAAGCGACGAACCTTTCGCAAAGGTAAGCGCCGCGCAATTACAATCTTAAGATTTGCTGGTTAACTTATTGCAGATATTCAATTTTCTACTCGACAGTGACGGATTTGGCCAGATTTCGCGGCTGGTCGACGTCGGTGCCCTTGGCCACTGCAACATGATACGCAAGCAACTGCACCGGCACTGCATAGACCAATGGCGCGATCAGCGGGTGGACGCTGGGCATCTCGATCGTGGCCATGCACCCCTCGCCCGCTTCGGCAATGCCCGCTGCGTCCGAAATCAGCACGATCTTGCCGCCGCGCGCGCGCACTTCCTGCATGTTGCTGACGGTCTTTTCGAACAGCGGCCCCGAGGGCGCGATCACGATCACCGGCACGGCTTCGTCGATCAGCGCGATCGGCCCGTGCTTCATTTCGCCCGAAGCATAGCCCTCAGCATGGATGTAGCTGATTTCCTTGAGCTTCAGCGCGCCCTCCAGCGCCAGCGGATAGTCCTGCCCGCGCCCGAGATAAAGCACATCGCGCGCCGGCGCGATCAGGTGCGCCATCGCGGCAATCTCGTCGTCATGCGCCAGCGCGGCGTTAAGCGTGGCGGGCACTTCGAGCAATTGCGACACGATGTCGGTTTCCTCTGCCCGGCTCATCTTCCCGCGCTTGACCGCAAGGTGCGCGGCCAACGCGGCCAGCACTGCCAATTGACACGTGAACGCCTTGGTCGAAGCCACGCCGATCTCGGGCCCGGCGTGAGTAGGCAGCAAGAGATCGGCCTCGCGCGCCATCGAACTGGTCGGCACGTTGACCACCACCGCGATCGTCTGGCCATTGGCCTTGCAGTGCTTGAGCGCGGCCAGGGTATCCGCCGTCTCGCCGCTCTGCGAGATGAACAGCGCGAGACCGCCCGGTTCGAGCACCGGCTCGCGATAACGGAATTCCGACGCGAAATCGATGTCGGCGGGCAGCCGCGCGAACTGCTCGAACCAGTATTTCGCCACCATTCCAGCGTAATAGCTGGTGCCGCAGGCCACGATCGTCACGCGGTTGATGCTGGAAAGGTCGAAATCGAACTGCGGCAGCGCCACCGTCTGGTCGACCTGGCGGATATAGCTGCGCAAGGTCTGCGCCACCACGGTCGGCTGCTCGAAGATCTCCTTCTGCATGAAGTGGCGGTACGGCCCCTTCTCGATCGCCACCGCAGACGCGCCCGAAGTGGTGATCTCGCGGGTGACTTCGCGGTTGTCGGCGTCGAAAATCTGCGCGCCTTCGCGGGTGACGATCACCCAGTCGCCCTCTTCGAGATACGTGATCTTCTGCGTCAGCGGCGCCAACGCGAGCGCGTCCGAGCCCAGATACGTCTCACCGTCACCATAACCCACCACCAGCGGCGAACCGAGCCGCGCGCCGATCAGCATGTCCGGATAGCGCCGGAACGCGATCGCCAGTGCGAAGGCGCCGCGCAATTGCGGCAACACTTGGCGCACCGCATCGGCAGGTTCGGCTCCAGCCTCGACCAGTTCGGACACAAGGTGGGCAACCACTTCGGTGTCGGTGTCACTCTCGAACTTGCGGCCGCGCGCGGTCAAAGCCTCGCGCAGCGGCTTGAAGTTCTCGATGATGCCATTGTGGACCAGCGCCAGTTCGCTGGTGGCGTGCGGGTGCGCGTTGGCGGCGGTAGGCGCGCCGTGCGTCGCCCAGCGGGTATGCGCGATGCCGGTCGTGCCGGGCGCCGGATCGCGCGCCAATTCGGTGACGAGGTTGAACAATTTGCCCGGAGCGCGGCGGCGGATCAGTTCGTTTTCGAAGATCGTGCAGATGCCCGCACTGTCATAGCCGCGGTATTCCATCCGCCTGAGGCCGTCGACCAGCCGCTCCGCAACCTGATCCCGCCCGACGATACCGATGATGCCACACATTAAAGAAAGTCCCGTTCAAGCCTGTAAGGTACGCGAATGCCTGGCATTTCCGCCGGGAAGTCTCTGGTATTGCGCGTGATCAGCACCCGGCCCCGGACTTGCGCCGAGGCGAGGATGATCGCGTCGGGCGACTTGAGGCGAGGCCGCTCGCGGCGAAGTGAGGCTGCGCGAAGAGCGGTTTCCTCGTCGATCTCGTCCATGCTGAAACGGCCGAGAAATCGCAGCGCCTCGCGCAGCACAGTGTCATCGCCTTTGGACAGCACTTCGACCCAAGCCATCCGGCTGATCCACATCCGTGCTCCACGCGCGCCCGCGCGACGAATTTCCTCGTGGGCCGGTGGATGGTCCCAAAGTGCGTCAATGAGAATGTTGGCGTCGAAGCTGTAGCCGCTCATGCGGTGTTCTGCTTGTGCCTTTCGGCCGCCTTTGCCTGAAGCGCAAGGTAATGCGCTCGCTCGCGATCGTCATATTCATCGAAGCAATCTGGCGATTCAGCGCGGACTTCCTCATAGTCGTCGTCCCAAGGCCGCGTCCATTCGGCCCGGCGCTTGCGCTCATACTCGTGCGGATCGAATGCAATGCCGTGCCGGGCCCAAAGTCCAAAGCCCGCTTCCAGCCAGTCATCGCCGCCCTCGGCGCGATAGGCCTGCACCGCCTCGCGCAGGACCGACGCACGCGACTTGCCCTGCTCGGCCGCGCGCGCTTCGAGCCACTTGATGTCATCATCGGGAATGTCAGCGAGGATCCGTGCCATTGATATGGCTATATCATATCATGATATACAAACAAGCCTGTAAGCTCAATCGACGATCTCAAACTCCATTTGGCGCAGTGGCTCGCTTTCACTTGCAATCGACAAAGGCAGATTGGTCACAAGCGCCTCGACCATTGGGTTGCGGTTCTCTTCACGCCCGCCAACATGATAGAAATGATCGCGCGTCAGCATGTGATCATCGCTCCATAGACTCTCAATATAGTCGTTTGATCGGTAATCATTGTGGTGCCAAGTCGATAAAATGAAATTTGCCCGCGATTCTGATAGCACCGCACGAAGCGTGCGCTCTTCCGTGTCTCCCCACGCGCCAAAGTAATCCACATGGCGATCAATGTATGGCGGGTCGCAATAAATGATGTCGCCTTTTTCCGCCCGTGCAACCGTCGTCGCGAAATCCTGGCAGACGAACGTGAACTGTTTGGTCCGCAATGTCTGCTGGACCCAGCGCACCTGATTCACGATCCGGGTCACATAGGCTGGTGCGAATCGTCCTGGCTTCCGGCAAAATGGGATATTGGACCGCCCCTTGCGGTTGAAGCGGATCATTCCATTGAAGCCGGCCCGGTTGATAAACAGGAAATCCAGCGGGCTCCCCTCGTTGTTGAAGCGCTCCCGTATATAGTAATAGTGATCCTCACCTACAGATGCCAGTTGCTCACCCTCTCGTTCAAGATATGCCCGAACGTCGTCCGGGCCGATCTCTCCTCTGTTGATTGCATTGTAAAAATTAATCAGGTGCGGGTTTTTATCTGCAAGCAGCGCCTCCTTGGGTGCCAAGTTTAAGCCGACAACACCGGTTCCGGAAAATGGCTCAATCCAGCGACCCGAAAAGTCGCTCGGCACGACACTGGCAATCCACGGCACCAACTTTGTCTTGATGCCCTGAGACTTGATTGGCGGGACAAAAATCTTTGTCATTTCAGGGTTTATACCAACCTGCACTGATCATGACCCACGCGCCCATTTGCGGCGGCCGATGGTCATGATGTGCCAAGGCTGATCGATGAGCTTGTTCCAGGCTTCGCAGCAGTGGTCGATGATGTTGTCGTAGGATGTGAAGACGCGG
>NZ_JANXWG010000012.1 GCF_025351285.1 Novosphingobium sp. | reverse complement strand
TGCCGCCGGGTGAACGGCAGGCGAGCTTCGACCGGCTGCTCGATTTCACCGACCTCAAGCGCTTTTCCACGCGATTGGCGGGCAAGCTGTCGGGCGGCATGAAGCAGAAACTGGGCCTCGCCTGCGCGATGGTGCGCGCGCCGAAGCTGCTGCTGCTCGACGAACCCGGCGTGGGCGTCGACCCGGTTTCGCGGCGCGAATTGTGGCAGATGGTCAAGGACCTGGCCGGCGACGGGATCGGCGTGCTGTGGTCGACCGCCTATCTCGACGAAGCCGAGAAGTGCGACACCGTCACGCTGCTGAGCGAAGGCAAGCGGCTTTACGATGGCCCGCCCCAGGCACTGACCGACAAGCTGGCGGATCGCGTGATCCGGGTCGCGGTGCCCAGCCTTGGTCGCCGCGCCATCCTCCAACACGCGCTCGACCATCCCGCGGTGATCGACGGCACGGTCCAGGGCGACGCGCTGCGGCTGATGCTCAAGGCCGATACGCCTGCCCCCTCGCCGCAAGCGCTTGGGCTTGCGGGCGGCGCGATCGAGCGCATCCACCCGCGCTTCGAGGACGCCTTCATCGACCTGCTCGGCGGCGGTCCGTCGGGCACCTCGCAACTGGCAGAGCATTACCGCACGATCCCCGCAACCGAGGCGCCCGCCATCGTTGCGCAAGGGCTCACGCGGCGCTTCGGCACCTTCACCGCGGCCGATCACATCAGCTTCACCGTTCCGCGCGGGCAGATCTTCGGGCTACTCGGACCCAACGGCGCTGGCAAATCGACCACCTTCAAGATGCTCTGCGGGCTGCTGACCCCGAGCGAAGGCAACGGCTCGGTCGCCGGGTTCGACTTGCGACGTGCCAAGGCCGATGCGCGCCAATCGCTCGGCTACATGGCGCAGAAATTCTCGCTTTATGGCGATCTTTCGGTGCGGCAGAACCTCAATTTCTTCGCCGGGACGTATGGCCTGAAGAACGGCGCCGCACGCGAAGCGATCGAGCGCGCGATCGAGATCTTCCACTTGCATCGCTATCTCGGTGCCAATGCAGGCACGATGCCGCTCGGCTTCAAGCAGCGTCTGGCGTTGGCCTGCGCGGTGCTGCACCAGCCGCCGGTGCTGTTCCTCGACGAGCCGACATCGGGCGTCGATCCGATCGTGCGGCGCGAATTCTGGACGCACATCAACGGGCTGGTCGAAAAGGGCGTGACCGTGCTGGTCACCACGCACTTCATGGACGAGGCCGAATACTGCGACCGCGCCACGCTGATCTATCGCGCGCGGCAAATCGCCACGGGCACGCCCGATGAACTGAAAGCGCAAGCGGGCAAGTCAAATGCGACGATGGAGGATGCCTTCATCGCGCTGATCGCAGCCTCCGACCTGCAACGCGAAGCGGCATGAGCGCCGCCTTCAACCCCCGCCGCTTCGGCGCGATGCTGGTCAAGGAAAGCCTGCAGATCGCGCGCGATCCGTCGACTTTCCTGATCGCCTTCGTGCTGCCGATGCTGCTGCTGTTCCTGTTCGGTTATGGCGTGAACCTCGACACCGCGCGCAGCCGTATCGGCTTGTCGTTGCAGGACAACAGCGAGGCCGCACACAGCCTGGCGGGCAGCTTCCAAACCTCGCAATGGTTCGAGGTCCGGGCGACCGGGTCGGTCAGCGAACTCGCGCCGCAGATGGTAGGTGGCCAAATTCGCGGCATTGTCGTGATCCCCGACGGGTTCGGCCGGCAGGTGGCGAAAGGTGCCAATACCGGAGGCTGCGATATCCAGGTCTTGACCGACGGATCGCTGCCCAACACCGCCAGCTTCATCGGCGCCTATGCCGAAGGCGTGCGCGCCACTTGGGCCGCTGCGCGCGCCAGCGATCGCCGCACCACCCGCGCACCCCCGATCCAGACCGCGCCGCGTTTCTGGTTCAACCCCGAGCTGAAAAGCCGCTATTTCCTCGTACCCGGATCGATCGCGGTGGTGATGACGATGGTCGGCACGCTGCTCACTTCGCTGGTGATCGCGCGCGAATGGGAACGCGGTACGCTGGAGGCGATCATGGCGACGCCCGTCGGCATGATCGAATTCATCGCCACCAAAGTGGTGCCCTACTTTGCGCTGGCGCTGCTTTCGATGACGATGTGCGCGGTTCTCGCGGTGACCGTATTCGGCGTGCCGTTCCGGGGATCGCCGTTTGCGCTGTTCGTGATCGCCAGCGCCTTCCTTTTTCCGGCGCTCGGCCAGGGCCTGCTCATATCGGCGGCCTTCAAGAACCAGTTCGTCGCCAGCCAGGTCGCGCTGTTGTCAGCTTTCCTGCCGACGATGCTTCTGTCCGGATTCCTGTTCGAAATCAGCTCGATGCCCAAGCCGATCCAGGCGATCACCTACCTCGTGCCCTCGCGCTACCTGATCCCGCAACTGCAGACGGTGTTCATCGCCGGCGACGACTGGAGCCTGTTCCTGCCCAACATGGCGGCGCTAATCGGGTTCGGCCTGCTGTTCTTCGTGCTCGCGGTGCGCGCCACGCGGCGGCGGATCGCATGATCGCCAACCTGCTCGGGCCACGGCTTGCCGCGATCATCGTCAAGGAATTGTGGGCGGTGCTGCGCGATCCGCGCGCGCGGATTTCCCTGATCGTACCGCCGCTGATCCAGTTGCTGGTGTTCGGCTATGCCTCGACGCTGGAAGTCCGCAACGTGACGCTGGGCGTGCTCGATCGCGATGGCGGGCAGTGGAGCCACGAGATCATCCAGCGCGTGGCGGGCAGCCCCAACGTCAAGCGGCTGATCCGGCTCGATTCGGACGAAGCGCTGGCCAGGGCGATCAACACCCAGCAAGTGATCGCCGCGCTGCGCTTCGATGCCCACTTTTCCGCCGATGTCAGTTCAGGGCGCGGCGGCGTGGTGGGGGCGGTGTTCGACGGGCGCCGATCGAACGCAGCGCAGATCGTTGGCGGCTATGTCGATCGCATCGTCGGCGGGGTTGCCGCCGATATCCACCTCGCACGGTCACAGCCGCCGCCCGGATCATCAAGCGCAACACACTGGTTCAACCCCAACCTCGACTACTTGTGGTTCACCATTCCCTCGCTGGTGGTGATCATCTCGCTGGTTTCGGCCACCGCGGTCGTTTCGCAATCGGTGGCGCGCGAAAAGGAACTGGGCACATACGACCAGTTGATGGTCAGCCCGTTTCGCGTGTGGGAAATCCTGGCGGGCAAGCTGGTGCCGCCGGTGCTGATCGGCGTTGCCAACGCCACGCTCTACATCGTTGCCAACCCGCTGATTTTCGGCGTGCCGTTCCGCGGATCGCTGTGGCTGTTCTATCCTTCGCTGGTGGTGTTCCTGCTGGCGATGGCGGGGATCGGCATGCTGGTTTCGGTGGTGGCGAACACGCAGCAGCAGGCGTTCCTGGGCATGTTCGCGCTGACCGTGCCGGTGTTCCTGCTTTCGGGTTATGCCGCGCCGATCGACAATATCCCGCCGTTCCTGCAGATCCTGGCCGAAGCCAACCCCGCCAAACACTTCCTGATCGTAACCGAGGGTCTGTTCCTCAAGGGCATGCCCGCCGCCGACGTTTTCGCCAACACGTGGCCGATGGCGGTGATCGCGGCAGTGACAATCGGCGCCGCCTCATACCTCTTCCGTTCGCGCCTGGAGTAGCCCCGATGCGCCGCACGATTCTGCTCGCCCTGCCCTTGCTCGCCACCGCTTGCACGGTCGGGCCGAATTTCCAACGCCCCGCCACACCCGGCGAACACGCCGCTTGGGTAAGTCCGGCCAACACCGCCGAAGCCGATCTGGCACCATGGAGCAAGCTCGGCGATGCGGTGCTGAGCGACTTGATCGACAAGGCCCTGTCCGCCAACCTCGACATTGCAGAGGCCGAAGGCCGGCTGCGCGAGGCCCGCGCCGAGCGCGGCGTCGCCAAGGCGCGCACCCTTCCAAAAGCCTCGATCAGCGGATCGGCGCAGCAAGTCGAAACCAGCCTCAACGGCCAGTTTCCCGCCAAGAACATCCCGTTCTACCAGCGCGATTTTTCGCTATTCGATGCAGGCTTCGATGCCTCGTGGGAGATCGATCTGTGGGGCGGCCAGCGCCGCGCGATCGAGGCCGGCGATCACCTGATCGATGCCACAAGCGCGCGCGCCGTCGACGTGCAGTTGCAAGTGGTCGCCGAAGTGGTGTGCAGCTATGCCCAGTTGCGAGGGAGCCAGGCTGTGCTCGGCAACGTCCGCGCCGATGCGCAGACCGCCGCCGACACCGCGCGGATCGCGCATTTGCGCTACACCTCGGGCGAAGCCGCGCGCTTCGACGACGCACGGGCCGAAGAGCAGGCCCGCACCGCCGCCGCTGCGATTCCCGGGCTCGAAGCCGACATTCGCGCTGCCGCCTTCAGGCTGGCGCTGCTCACGGGCCGCGCGCCCGAAGCGGTTACCGGCCTGATCGACACCCCCGCCCCCTTGCCCGCCCTTCCCGCCAACGTCGCGGTGGGCATCCGCGCCGACATGCTCCGCCGCCGCCCCGACGTTCGCGCTGCCGAGGCCGATCTTGCCGCTGCCACCGCGCAGATCGGCGTGGAGACGGCCGACCTCTATCCCCGGCTCAGCTTATCGGGAAGTTTCAGCCAGCAAGCGCGCAGTCTGGGCGATCTCGCATCGGGCAACAGCTTCGGTTTCGTTCTCGGCCCCCGGCTGAGCTGGGCGATCTTCGACGCCGGCAAAGTCCGCGCGCAGATCGGCGTTGCCAATGCCCGCGCCGACCAGGCCACCGCGCGCTTTACCAAGGCGGTTCTGGGTGCGTTGGCCGACAGCGAAACCGCGATCAACCGCTACGCCGCTGCCAACGCAACTGCCTCCGAACGCGATGCCGCGCGCAACGCCGCCCGTGTGTCGCTCCATCTCGCGCGCCAACGTTACCAGGCGGGCGAGGATGATCTGCTCGCGCTGCTACAGGCGCAAGCGGCCTACAGCGCGGCCGATCGCGCGGCCGTGCAAGCCCATGAGGGCGCGTTCGAGGCATACGCAACGCTGGTCAAGGCGCTGGGTGGAAGCTGGCAGGGCCGCTGATCGCCGTCAATCCTCGGCTTCACCGAAGGCAGGATCGAGTTCGGCCGCGCGCGCGAATTCTGCCCTGGCGCGCCGCTCCTCGCCCAAGGCGCGCAGAAGTCGGCCGCGTTCGTAATGCACTTGCGCCGATCGCGGCGCGAGCCGCACGGCCTCGTCCAGATCGGCAAGCGCGCCCGTATTGTCCCCCGCCCTCGCCTTGGCCAACCCCTGGTCGAGAAACGACTGCGCGGGTTTGGGTAGCCGAACGCTTGCGCGATCGCGCGAAGCTGCGGCGGCCAGCGCATCACCGCGCTGCACACGCGTTCCGGTCACGACTACGTCGGCGCTCTCCTCCGCCGCAGCCCGGCCGCGCGCTGCGCCGGCATCGCTGACGGTGGCTTGGTTGGCTGATGCGGCCGACGATTTGGCTGCAGCCGCAGGCGGTATTGCCGCTGGCCGGCTGATCGAAAATCCACGCCGCTCTTCGCGCATGGCGGCCGCACCGGCGACTACCGGCGCGGCAGGAGCGGCTGCAACGATGGCCGGTGGAGGAGGTGGAGGAGGAGGTGGAGGCGGGGCAGGCGACGGTGGGGGCGCCTTGGCGTCGCGCGGCAAGACGGCACCGGGCAAAGGCAAAGCGGCACGAGGTGACGGCGACTCTACAGTCTTGACCGGAATCTGCGCCTGCACAGGTTCCGGCGCGATGGGCGGCGGCGCTACCCGATCTGCCGCAGCAGGCGAAGACGGCAGGTCGATCCGACTGCGATCGAGCCTGGACGCTGCATGGAACTGATCGCGATCGAGCGCGAGCCAGGCAACGGGCACACCCACGACCAAGACCAGCGATGCAACGGCCAGCCCGGCCAATTGCGGCCGTGATCGCAGCGAGCGCCGTGGCGGCACGGCGGCTTGCGCACCGCCACCATCGAAGCGCCGCATAGCTTCGGCAATCGCAGCTTCGCGCTTCGCCGGCGCGGGTGGCGGCTGTGGCGGCAGCGAGCTCGCCAGGTCATCCTCCTCGCCGGTCATCGCACCGGTATCCGCGAACAGGCGCGCGCGCGGAAAGCCACGGGGACCGGCGCCGCGCGCTGTAGGCGCATTCGGGCCGATCCCCGCGCCATCACCGCCGCGTCGCCAGTTCGGGCAGCGCCTGCGCCGACTTCGCTGCGCGGACCATCTGCATGAATTCGGCGCGGTGGCCGTAGGCATCCTCGCCGCGCGCGCCGTTGGCCACGCGCAGCACGTCGTCATACATGACCCGGCCGCTATACTTGCCGCCCTTGAGCAATTCGGCAAACGCCGCAACCGCCGTGGCGAACCGCGCATCCTGCGGCGCCGCTTCAAAGCTTGCTGCTTCAGCGCGGTGGTCGATCGGCGTTGCGATCAGCCGGCTGACGTCGGACTTAGGCAGCTTGTAGCGGATCTTGACGTAGCCATACTCGCTCCCGCCCGGCACCGCATGCGCGGCGGGCCGCTGATAGCGCAGCGCCGGAATCGCCCGCGGACCGCCCACCGGCACGATCTCGTACAACGCGGTCACGGTCTGCCCGGCCCCCACGTCACCCGCGTCCACCTTGTCGTTGTCGAAGTCGTCACGGTTCAACATCCGCGTCTCGTAGCCGATCAAGCGATATTCGGCGACCATCGCGGGATTGAATTCGACCTGGATCTTCACGTCCTTGGCAATCGGGAACAGCGTGCCGCTGGCTTCGTCCACCAGCACCTTGCGCGCCTCTCCCAGGGTATCGATGTAGGCCGCCGCGCCGTTGCCGTTCTGCGCCAGCGTCTGCATCATCGCATCGTTGTAATTGCCCATGCCGAAGCCGAGCACCGACAGGAACACGCCCTTGCCGCGCTCACGCTCGACATAACCCTTCAATTCAGCCGTGTTCGTGATGCCGACGTTGAAATCGCCATCGGTCGCCAGCATCACGCGGTTGACGCCGTGCGCATCGAAGTTCTGTTCGGCCAGCGCATAGGCCTGGCGGATGCCCTCGGCCCCGGCCGTGCTGCCGCCAGCCTCCAGGTGGTTCAGCACCGCGCGAATCCGCGCCTTGTCGCTGGCAGGCGTGGGCGCCAGCGCCACCCCGGCATTGCCCGCATAAGTCACGATCGCCACGCGATCCCGCTCGTCAAGCGTGTCGAGCAGCATCGACAGCGCCTGCTTGACCAGCGGCAGCTTGTTGGGTTCGTACATCGAACCCGAGGTGTCGATCAGGAACACCAGGTTCGCACGCGGACGTGTGGCGGCGCGCAAGTCATAACCGCGCACGCCGATCCGCACGATCTTGCGGCCGGGCGTGAAAGGGCTGGGGAAGACCGAAACGGCATTGCTGAACGGCACGTCCTTCGATGCCGGCCGCGCATAGTCATAGCGGAAGTAATTGACCATCTCTTCGGTCCGCACAGAGGCCGGTTGGGGCATGACGTTGCGATTGAGCGAGGCACGCACGAACGCGTAGCTGGCGGTGTCCACATCGAGCGAGAACGTCGAAACCGGCTCCTCGCGGACCAGTTTGAAGGCGTTTTCGGCCGGAGCATCGAACTTGTCGCGGCCTTCGTCATGATAATAGTGCGGCGGCAGCGGTTCGGGGGCGCGCATGGCCTCGGTCCGCGCAAGCGAAAACCCGCGATTCATCGATTTCATCGCACCAACCGGGGCCGGCGCCTGCATCGACACCATCGGAGGCGGAGGCGGTGGCGGCGGTGGCGGCGGAGCGCCGGGTTCGGTGGGTTCGACAATACCGGCAGCGCGCGTCGCAGCGTCGGCCACCTCTTCGCGCATGTCGACGCGCTGGCCGGTGACGACGACATCGGCCGCGCTCTCACCGTCGGCGGTGGCAAGGCGGTTGGCGCTTTGCGTGCAGGATGCCAGCAGCAGCGCGGCCAGGCTGGTCACGTGGAGGAACTGGAAACGGGGCATGGTGATCTCCCTCAAGGCAGCGGCACACAATTGTCCGCATGACCCTGAGACGCCGCCCGCGCGGAAATCCTTGGAAAGAAAATGTGCGCGCCGGCCGTTCATCGCGCCGGCCCGCCTAGAACCTTGCGGATCTCGTGCATCCGCCACGATACCGTTGCCTCGCTGATCCCGAGGATTGCCGCCGCTTCGGCGTGGGTGAGTTGTTGGCCCGCCACCAAGGCGGCGGTTTCGCGCATGGCCGGTTTCATCCGCGCAATCGCGCTTTTGAGCCACATTGAATCGTGCAGGTCGCGCCCGTCGGGCTGCCGCGCCAGCCCCGCGATCACCGCCAGCCGCTCGACCAATCCGCCGAAACGGCGCTTGCGGCGAAGGCAATCGCGGCTGGCATTGGTGACCACGCCGCACAGCCAGGTGGTGAACTTCGCCTCGCCGCGATAGCTGCCGAGCCGGTTGACCAGCGTGCAGCATACCTCCTGAGCCACGTCATCGGCATCGGCGCGGCTGCCGGTCAGATGCCAGGCGAGCCCGTGAATGCGATCGTAATGCCGGCGCAACAAAGCCTCGAACGCCGCGCGATCTCCGGCCTGCGCCGCGGCGACAAGCTCTGCATCGGGCCGATCTTCCAACTCGCTCCTGCCCAAAGCGCCTTTGCCCACCGGTTGCGTGACGGCGGGCTTAGCAGAACGGCGGCCATGGACCTAGCAGCAAGCCGCGCTAGGCAAGATCGCTTGCTCAATCGTACCGACCATGGAACCTTGGGTTTGCCGCCGCCGCGCGCCAGTGTTCAGGAGCAGACAGGATGAACTTGGGGATCACAGGCCGATCGTTGGTGCTGGCGCTGGCCTTGCTGGGGAGCATTCCAGCCGCCGCACAGGCCGCGCAGGCATCAGACGCAGCGGCCCCCGCCGCGAAAGCCGCCTTTGTTGCGCCGGATTTCAGGGTGCCGACGCTGGTCGAAACACCGCATTTCAAGCTCGTGCCACTCGGCCCAGCTTTGGTGAAGATCGATTACGATGCCTACATGTCCTCGGTCGAACACCTGCAGAAAACCTTCACGCGCAGCACCGCCTGGCCGCACGCCGGCATTTCCGATGCCGAAGCGATGAAGGACATGGACGGCGAACAGGCCCGCTTCCGCGCGCGGAAGGCATTCTCCTATTCGGTGCTGACACCCGACGGCAAGCGCGAGCGTGGCTGCGTCTATGTCTCGCCCAGCCCGGTTCCGGGCTACGGCGCACAAGTGCGGATCTGGGTAACCAAGGCCGACTACGACGCCGGGTTCGATGCCGAACTTTATGCCTGGGCGACGAAATGGGTGAAGGCTGAGTGGCCGTTCAAGCGGGTGGCCTATCCGGGCCGCGCGATCGACTGGAGCACGTGGGATGCGCTGGTGGCGGCGCAGCGAACGAAGTAATCCGGCTGCGGGTCTAGCAGCAGGCCGCCCCATCCCCAGCCGGCGCGGTGGCGAAGGGGCTTTCGGTGCCGCACCCGGCGAACACGCCGTAATGCGTGGAAAAATCGCCGGACATTTCGAAATGCTCGGCAAAGCGCGTTTCGGCCAACATGTTCCAGGTGTTGCCGCAGACCGGAAACAGCCGGCCGCGCTCGATCGCATGGTGGCCATCGAGCAGGAACACGCGCTCCGATCCGGCAATGGTGCCCTTGTAGCGCACCGCCTGCCCGTAATCCTCGCATTGCGGCTCCAGTCCGTCGATCTTGAACAGGCGGTACGTGGCCGAATGGAAGGCAATGCCATCGAGCATCGCCGCGATCGCCGGATCGTTGATGGCGAGCGGGCGGTGCGATACCAGCCGTGGATCGGCGAACCCGGCGGTCTTGGCCAGCCGGTCGAAATCGCCCCAATAAAGCGCTCCGGCAAGGCATTCGCCGTGAAGCACCGGGTCTTCGAGCAACGCGGCCGGCACGCGCCGATCGGCGTAGATGTCGGAGAAATACAGCTCCCCGCCCGGCTTGAGCAGGCGGTGCGCGGCGGCGAAGACCGCGGCCTTGTCGGCCACCAGGTTTATCACGCAGTTCGATACTATCACGTCGAATGCGGCTTCGGGCAGACCGAGCGCGCCCAGTCGTTCGATATCGCCTTCGATGAAGCTTACGTTGCCCTTCGCATAGCCGAAGCGTTCGCGGTGCCAGTCCAGGTGTCGCGTCGCCACGACAAGCTGTTCGGGCGTGGCGTCGATCCCGGTCACGCTGCCGTGTTCACCGACCAGTTGCGCGAGCAGATAAGCGTCCTGCCCCGATCCCGAACCCAGATCGAGGATCGTCGCGCCCTCGATCGCCTGAGGCACGACCAGGCCGCAGCCGTAATAGCGCGCGCGCACCTCGTCATGGACATTGGCCAGCGCGGCCAGGATCGCGGGTGGTGGCGCCTCAAGTGTGCAGCAGGCATCGGTGCGCAGATCGGCCGACTGGCCCAGCACTTCGCCATAATACCGCTGGCTGTTCTCGATGTTCATGGTCTCGTCCTGAGGGTTTGCTTGAAATTCATGCCGAACAGCTCGCCCCGCCCAGCACGCAGAAGCGCGCGCAATGCGGGTGGTTGAGCGATACGCTGCGCGCGGCCTCGGCCAGCGTCGATCCCATGTCGAACCCGGGATCGTAAGGGATCAGCGTGCGGGCGGCGACGCGTGGGCTTGCTTCGCCCTTGCGGTGAACGACCATGCGGCTGGTCGCGCACATCACGTCGGCGGGCGACTGGCCGAGGATTTGCCAGCACGCGGTGGAGATTTCGGCGACATCGGCGCGGGCGTCCATTTCGCGGAACAGAACCAGCGCGGCGGGATCGGCCGCATCGATCGCAATGCCGGCCGCCACAAACAGCTCGGCATAGCCTGCACGGGCTTCCGCTTCGCCCTCATGCGCCAGATGACGGCCCGCCACCGCCAGGCGGAAGCCGTGCTGCGAAAGCCATTGCAAACCATCGATCGCGGCATCGAAGCTGCCCGGCCCGCGCTCCGCATCGTGGATGTCGCGTGCGTGATGATCGAGGCTGACCCGCAGCGTCAACCGATCGCCGTGTTCTGCCCGCAACGCCAGCAGCGCGGCATCGTGGCGCCGCATCGGCTTCATCGCGTTGGTCAGCACCAGCACATCGTGCCCGCGCACCAGGGCATCGGCCAGCATCTTGATGATCTCGCGGTTCATGAACGGCTCGCCGCCGGTGAAGCCGATTTCGCACGTAGGCAGGCCGGCGCCGGCGATTTCATCAAGGAACCGGCACACATCGGCAGCGGCCAGGTAGACCAGCGCGTCGTTGGTGGGCGAACTTTCGATGTAGCAATTCGCGCAAGCCAGGTTGCACAGCGTACCGGTGTTGAACCACAGCGTTTCGAGCGCGACCAGCGGCACTGTTGCGCGCGGACTGCCATCGGCGGTCCGGTCCGGGTCGGCGAACTTGGCCGCGTTCAGCGGCGCTGCGGAAACCGCGAACGGCGATGCCCCGGCAGGTGCTTTGCGCGAACGCCCGGTCATCGCCGCAACCTCGCCAGCAACCGCGCCCAGCGCCTTGGCCAGGCGCCGAACACTTTCGGCTCCCACACCGCAAACGCCGCTGCCTTGCCGATTTCTGAGCGTGTAGGATAAGCGATCACCGCCGAACCCAGCGCGAACGTCGAAGCCTTGCCGGTCATGATCTGCGACCACGACAGCAGCAGTTCGCCCGCGTGTGTGCCCACGATCGTTACACCCAGCACATTTCCGCCCCGTCGGATCACCTTGATGAAACCCCGCGTATTGCCCTCGGTCACCGCGCGATCGTTGTGTGCAAAGTCCTCGCGCGTTACTTCGATCTGCCCGCGTTGGGCGCGCGCCTCGGCTTCGGTCAATCCGATCTGCGCGAGTTCGGGGTCGGTATAGATCGCACGCGGTGTCGCGCGCCAGTCTACCCTTCCGGGCAAACCCAGCGCGATCTGCAACACCACAAGCGATCCCTCATAGCCCGCAACATGCGTCAGCCGCGGGCCCGCGCGGCAATCGCCGATCGCGTAGATATGCCGCTGGCTGGTGCGCCGATAGTCGTCGACCACGATGCCATCGGCGCCATGCCGCACGTCCGCCGCGTCGAGATCGAGCGATGCGATGTACGCGCGCCGCCCCGTTGCCACGAGCAAGTGCGAGCCATCAACCACCTCACCTTCGGGCAATGTGACGCTCACGCCCGTTCGGGACGCGCCGACACGGACTGCCTTTGTCCCGATCCGCAGATCGACACCGTCGCCGCGCAAATTGTCGAGCACCAGCCCCGCCGCTTCGGCATCTTCGCGCGCCAGTGCCGCCTCGGCTTCGATCAGCGTTACCCTTGCGCCCAACCGGGCGAAAGCCTGCGCCATTTCGCATCCGACCGCGCCACCGCCGAGCACGATCAGATGGCTGGGCAGTCGGTCGAGCGCGAACAGGGTCTCGTTTGTCAGGAAAGGTGTTTCGGCCAGCCCCTCGATCGGCGGGATCGCCGGTTGCGAGCCGGTTGCAATCACGATGCGGGGCGCTTGCAGTACCCGTTCGCCCACCTCCACCGTATGGGCATCGCGAAAACGCGCGGTCTCGCGGATCACCTCGACACCCATCGCCTCGAACCGCTCTGGCGAATCATGTGGCGCGATCGTCGCAATCGCCTGCTCGATATGCCCACGGACACCCGCCCAATCGACCGTTGCCGCCAGAGCGACGCCCAGCGAGTCCCGCTTGCCCGCTTGCGCCCGCGCCGCCGCCGCAATCAGCGCCTTCGACGGCACGCAGCCGGTGTTGAGGCACTCGCCGCCCATTTTACCACCTTCGACCAGCGCCACGCGCAAGCCGAACATCGCCAGCCCACCCGCCGCAGTCAGGCCCGCCGAGCCCGCACCGATCACGATCACGTCATGCGTCATTGCCTGGCCATACGCTCAAGGGCGGCTTGCGGTTGCAATGGGCATCGGCGAAAAGCGCGCCGATGCGAATATTCCTGACCGGCGCGGCCGGATCGATCGGTGGCGAAGTGGCGCAGCGGCTGGTCGCGCGCGGGCATGCGGTCATCGCCGGTGTGCACCGCAACCGTGAAGTGCGGGGCAACTCCGGCGCGCTGGTGCCGGTAGCCAGCCATGCGACGATCGATCTTGCCGCGCCTGCGCTTGGGCTGGCCGAATCCGAGGCGGCGGGCATCGCGGCAAGCCACGATATGATCATCCACTGCGCCGCCACGGTCCGCTTCGACCTTCCAGAAGCGGAATATGAGGCCATCAACGTGGCGGGAACGGCGGCCGTACTTGCGCTCGCCACGCGTGCCGATCTGCCGCTGCTCCACGTCAGCACCGCTTACGTTTGCGGAACCCGCGACGGATTGATCGGCGAGGCCGATCCACTCCCCGCCACCGGGTTCGCCAACGGTTACGAAGCGAGCAAGGCTGCGGCCGAGGCGCTGGTTTCGGCCGCAGCCCACGCCATGTCGTCGCCCGGCCCAGCATCGTCGTGGGCGACAGCCGCACCGGCGCGATCCGCAGCTTCGATACGATCTATGCGCTGTTCAAGCTGATCGCAGAAGGTCGCATCCGCCATTTGCCGGCGCGCGCCGGGGCAACACTCGATTTCGTGCCGATCGACCATGTTGCAAGCGGCCTCGTCGCGCTTGCCGAGGCAATGCCGCGAGCGGCAGGCGGGCGCTACCATCTCGTGTCGGGTGCGCCGATCGCGGTGAGCGAGTGGGCGGCCGCAATCGGCGCCTATCCGCAATTCACCGCACCCGTGCTGGTCGATCCCGCCGCGTTCGACCCTGCGGCGCTTGCCCCCGCCGAACTCCGTCTGTTTGCGCGCATCTCCGCGCTTTACGCCAGCTATTTCCAGCGCGATCCCCGCTTTGACGACACGCAGTTTAGCGCCGCCACCGGGCTCGCCTGCCCGTCCACCGGTGCGGCCTTCATGCGCCGGCTGATCGACCACTGCATCGCTGCGGGGTTCCTCAACGGCGCTATCGAACATGCGGATAGTGCTCCCCCAGCCGGCCGCGCGCGCCGAAGGCCCACATCAGCCCGACCTTGAGGTAGATCCAGTTGGCCTTGAGCGGGCCCCACGCTGCCACCCGCCGATCCGAGGTCAACACCACGCGGCTCACCAGTCGCACCCGGCCCAGTCGCGCCAGCTTGATGCACAAGTCCGCCTCTTCCATGATCGGCAGCCCCGGATCGCACCCGCCGACGGCCAGGAAATCGGCGCGACGGAAAAACATCGCGTGATCGCCGAACAGCAGCCTCACCCCGCGAAAGAACAGATGTGGGCGCACCAGCAGCGGCGCGTACCAGGTCTTGACCACGTTGTGCAGGCTGGTGCCCCAGCGCGTTTTCTCACCGGTGATCAGCGGGATGAAGCCCGCCAGCGCGGTGCGGGGATCGGCCATCACCCGCTCGATCACCGCCACCATATCGTCGGGCGGCAAGGTATCCGCATGGAGCACGCACACAATCGACCCAGCCGCAGCTTCGACCCCGGTGTTCACCTGGATACCGCGCCCGACCGGCGAAGCGATCACCCGCCACCCCGCCGCGCTCGCGATGGCCACGCTGTCATCGGTAGACCCGCCATCGACCGCGACGATTTCCAGCGGCGCCGGGTAAAGGCAGTCGAGCACGCGGATCAGCCGGGGCAACGCCAAAGCTTCGTCCAGCATCGGCACCACGATCGAGACGTTCGCCGTCACCGGGCTCATGCGGTCAGCCACGGCCAGCGCGCGAGATCCTCGGGCCGATCGCAATCGTGAAGTGTATCAAGCTCAACAGGGGTGATGCCCACAGCCGCCAGCCGGGCGCGCGTTTCGGCCGCCACTGTGTCGGTGCCCCACGGCATGGCCTGGAAGCACTCTGGCAGGGCGTGCGCCAGCCCCAGCAGCCAGTAACCACCGTCTCCGGCCGGGCCGATCACGGCCGCCGATGTCTCCAGTCTCCTTGCGGCAGCTAACAGGTGCGTAGGCGTCAAGTCAGGGCAATCGCTGCCGATCAGCAGCATCGGAGCCTCCACCCGCGCCAGCCGTGCGCCCAGATCGCCATCACCTTGCGGCACCAGCGAAACCGTATCACCCAACCAGGCGGCGAAGGCAGCGGGCGATGCGCCCGTCACGCGTACTTCAAACGGCAACCCGCTGTCGCGCACCGCGGCCAGCGTCAGTTCGACCAGCTTGCGATGAAGTGCCGCCGCGCCTTCCTCACCCAGGGCGGGGATCAGCCGCGTCTTGGCCACGCCCGGCGTGGGATAGCGCGCGAACAGGGCGATACCGGGCCCGGGGCCGGACACGGGGTGGAGCAAGGCCACCGCACGACCAGTAACGCCTAGTTGCTCTCGACCTTGGGTTCGGGCTTGACCGAATCCGCCGACACCACCCGCGCCGCCGGCCCGCGCATGATCGCGGCGTTGAGCGAGGCGGTTTCTGTGCAATTGCGCCCGCACAGCCCTTCGAGCTTGCTGAGGTTGCGCTTGGCCTTATCCAGCGCGCCCTTTTCCGCCAGCGCACCGCCCTCGCCAGCAATCGCATCGAGATTGTCGGGCTCACGCGCCAGCGCCAGCCGGTAATAATGGATCGCCTTGCCCTGCAACCCGGCCTTGCGCGCCGCATCGCCAAGCGCGACGGTTGCCGGCACCGAACCCGGATCGATCGCGAGCGCAGCTTCGAAAGCGTCGGTTGCGCCGGGCACATCGCCCTTGCCCAGCAGGTCGTTTCCGCCCGCCACCAGCGCCATGACGCGCGGATCGACCGGATCGCCGCCCTTGGCCTGCCCCACGCTCGCCGTTACGCCGGCCAGCAACGACAGGGCAATGGCGGCGGGATAGTAGCGCATGATGAACTCCTTGGCCCCAACGGCAGAAATGCGGCCGGGAAATTCGTGAGCAGCCCGATGCCGGACATCGCCGACCGCCGCATCATGACCGCGATTGTCTGCGCGATCAACGGGGTGAACTTCGGCAATGCGCGAGGGTCCGCTCATGTTCCCGAGACCTATCATAGCCGTTGCAAAGTGGCGAAGAAAAACCCGTCGGTGCCCGTGCGGGCAGGATCTAGCCTGACGCCGGCCCCGCGTGCCTCGCCCGGCGAATCGTCGAGCGTCATCGGCGCCCAGCCCGGGTTGGCCAGGAGGAACGCCGCAATCGCCTGGGCACCCTCGGCATCGAGCAGCGAGCAGACCACGTACGTCATCCGCCCGCCGGAGCGGACCAGCGCCGCGCCAAGCCCGAGCAGCCGCTGCTGGACCGTGCAGTACCGGGCCAAGGCATCGGGCGTTAGCCGCCAGCGCGCCTCGGGATTGCGGCGCCAGGTGCCGGTGCCCGAACAGGGCGCGTCGATCAGCACGGCGTCGGCGCGCGCGGCCCAATCGGCCAGTTGTTCGGCCTCGCGCCCGCCATCGAGCAGCCGCGTTTCGACGATGGCGCCTGCGCGATGCGCGCGCGGGCCGAGCTTGCTCAATCGGCCGCGATCGACATCGCACGCCAGCAATGTGCCGCGATTGTCCATCGCCGCCGCCAGCGCCAGCGTCTTGCCGCCCGCGCCGGCGCACAAGTCGATCACCGCTTCGCCGGGACAAGCGGCCAGCGCTGCGCAAGCCAGTTGGCTGCCCGCGTCCTGCACTTCGAACAGGCCATCGGCGAAGGTCGGCCAGGTTTCGACGGGCGTGCCCGCCGCCAGCCGCAGCGCCTGGCCCGTACCGATCGGCTCGGCGGCAATCGGCAGTTGCGCGGCCAGCGCCCCGCGGGTCACCTTCAACCGGTTGACGCGGACATCGAGCGGCGCCCGGTCCAGCAACGCCGCCTGTTCGGCACGGCCGAGGCCCGATGCTTCAAGCAGTCCGATCAGCCAGCGCGGCGCAACGCCCGCTTCGGCAATGGCTTCGTCTGGCTCGATCGCGGCCGGACCATACTTCGATCCATCGAACAAGCCTGCGACAGCAGCGTCGCCCTGCGCCATGGCCAGCATCGCCGCGCGGCCGCTTGCCGGAATTTCACCGCAGAACCGGATCGCGCCATAAACCAGTTCACGGATCGCGCGCCGGTCTTTCGAGCCGATGAAGCGCCGCGTGCGCAACCATTCGCCGAGCAACCGGTCCGCCGACGCGCCATTGCCTTGCGCCGCCGCGATCACACCGTCGAGCACTTCGATCGCGGACTGGATGCGGGCGGAAGGGGTCATGTTGGGTTTTGGCCGGTAAAAGAGGGGAAAGAATAAATGCGAGGGGCACGGCCCCTTGCGCTCCCAATAGTGTCCGAGTGGCACGTTGCCTAGCGGACGGGTGGTTTTGTGCGACTCGCGGATTTCTGGGGTTTGGGTGGAGTTAGTTGATAAAAGTCGTGCACGGACTGTTTTGTCCGTTGGGGTTTGGGTGGGCTGACGATGGCAAAGAGCGGGCAAGGAGGTAGCAGGCTGGGGTGATGTAGGAAAATGGTTTGAAGTTTGTATTGTGCTACCAGACTGCCGAGCATCTCTACCGCCGATAATAACTCTGACCGTTCTTCGTGTGAAATTCAGCCTGGTGTTGCTTGATAAATACCTGACTATTTTCGGGGATAGTAATTTTCACGTTGGAGGGGACCCCAAGACGATCGAGCTGAATGCTCGACACCTCCTTCGCCACCTTCATTGCACCATCAGAATCAAAAGTAAGTAGGGCTCGATCAAATAGCGCATCAATCGATGCAGAGAGAAGCAGCCCATTGGCTGGATCTAATCTTTCAGCGTTGGTGCTGTCCCTCCATGGCTTAATATGGGACGCTCGAAGTACCGCAGCTACGGTGCATTTAGTGATTGGGCAGCACTCCTGCCAACGATCCATAAGGGCGTTGCGAAATTTTCCCTGGCCAAGGCGAGCGTCAATTAACTGAGCTTTTGTGGTCGCATCAAACTTAGAATTCTTGACGTTCGAAATATCTTCCGCGATGCCAGTATCAACCTCGTTCGATTCATTTTTTGGAACGATTTCAAAGCCTAATTTCCGTAATGGGTTATTAGTGGGCCAGCCCCCGCCAGGAAGGTTGTCAATGGTCTGGCCCGACTTTTCCCGGGCCCAACGCAATATCGCCTTTGGAGGGAACCGTTGACCAGACTTCGGGTCAATCAAATCCCATCGTGTCGATTCCCTATTTCCTTCGGGAAGGCCTTCTGCCTTGATCCGCTCAATTGCTGCTTCTACGTGCTTGCGCTCCAACACCATCGAATGTTCCTAGGTTTCGATTGCGGTGACTGATCGCAGGCACCGTGACATTTTACTTGATCCTGACCATGACTCAAATTCGGGGTAAACAATACGCCATTCCGCAACGCGAATGACGTCCTGGCAATCCTCACCCTTCCACCGCTGGGGCGGTTCCTGACTCTTGAGGGCACGAAAGGCTGTGCCCGTCGCATCCATCCCTTGGAGTTAAATGCGAAATACCTGACTTAAACCCATTCATCCTGAGCTTGTGGAAGAACTACTTTTTCTTCAGGCAGTTATGCTTCAACCGTAAAGAAAGGGCAGTGCTTCGACAAGCTCAGCATGGACGGGGTTGCGGGTCGAAGCGCTTCGCATAGTCCAATCTTGGCGCTAAGCTCTTGAGCCAATCGTCTGCTCGCCCCCTCACCGCGTCGGGTAATTCGGTGCTTCCCGCGTGATCGTCACATCATGCACATGGCTCTCGCTCAGCCCCGCGCCCGTGATCCGCACAAACTCCGCGCGGGTGCGCAAATCATCGATCGTGGCGGAGCCAGTGTAGCCCATCGCGGCCTTGATGCCGCCGACGAGCTGGTGGATCACGTCCTTGGCCGGGCCCTTGAACGCGACCTGGCCTTCGATGCCTTCGGGGACCAACTTCATCTGATCCTTGATGTCCTGCTGGAAGTAGCGATCGGCCGAGCCGCGTGCCATCGCGCCGACCGAGCCCATGCCGCGGTACGACTTGTAGGCGCGGCCCTGGTAGAGGAACGTCTCGCCGGGCGCTTCGGCGGTGCCGGCGAGCAGCGAGCCGACCATGATGGTGGAGGCTCCCGCGGCGAGCGCTTTGGCTGCGTCGCCCGAGGTTCGCAGACCGCCGTCGGCGATGACGGGGACGTTCGATTTTTCGGCTTCTTCGGCGGCGTCCATGATCGCGGTGAGCTGGGGCACGCCGACGCCCGCGACGATGCGCGTGGTGCAGATCGAGCCCGGCCCGATGCCGACCTTGATCGCATCGGCGCCCGCGTCGATCAGCGCGCGTGCGGCTTCGCCGGTGGCGACGTTGCCGGCGATGACTTGCGCGCCGTTCGAGAGGCGCTTCACCCGCTCTACCGCGCGTGCAACGTCCTTGTTGTGGCCATGCGCAGTGTCGATCACGATTACGTCGCACTCGGCGGCGAGCAGCGCCTCGGTCCGTTCGAAGCCCTTGTCGCCCACCGTGGTGGCTGCCGCAACGCGCAGGCGTCCGGCTGAATCCTTGGTGGCATTGGGGTAGGTGACCGCCTTTTCGATGTCCTTGACCGTGATCAGCCCGATGCAATGATAGGCATTGTCCACCACCAGCAGCTTTTCGATCCGGCGCTGGTGGAGCAGCTTGCGCGCGGCTTCCTCGCCCACGCCGAGTTGGACAGTGGCAAGGTTCTCGTGCGTCATCAGTTCGCGCACCGGCTGCGCGGGGTTGTCAGCAAAGCGCACGTCGCGGTTGGTAAGGATGCCGACGAGCTTGCCGGAGGCCTCGACCACGGGGATTCCGCTGATGCGGTTGGCCTGCATCAGGCTGCGCGCTTCGCCCAACGTGGCATCGGGGCCGATCGTGATGGGGTTGACCACCATGCCGCTTTCGAAGCGCTTGACCGCGCGCACCGCGGCGCATTGTTCCTCGACCGTGAGGTTGCGGTGGAGCACGCCGATGCCGCCCATTTGCGCCATCACGATCGCCATGTCGGCCTCGGTCACGGTATCCATCGCGGACGAAAGGACCGGGATGTTAAGCTTGATCCCGCGCGTCAGCCGGGTGCGGGTATCGGCCATGCTGGGCACGATGTCGCTGGCGCCGGGGCGTAGCAGAACGTCGTCGAACGTGAGGCCGAGGGGGATATCGCCGATACGGCTTTGATAGTTGGCTGTCACAGGTCCTGGTCCGTTCGGAAGGGGAGATTCGTGACGGCCCATCTAATCAAGCCGGGGCGGCTTGGCTAGTCGGCACTTGTGGTCAATTGCAACGGCACTGCAACGCCGCTGCAACGGCCACGCAATCACACCAGATGCCGGCGGAAATGCGCAACGATCTGCACGCAGGCATCGCGCGCCTCGGGCATGTCGACACGGTAGTGATAGCAGTGGCCCATGCCCTCGCCGACGATCAGGGTCGAGCTGACCCCGGCCTTGAGCAATTGCGAATTGGTGTAGATCGCGGAGCTGAGGTCCATCGCGCGGGTGCCGGTGATGATCAGCGTCGGCGGAAACTTGGCCATCACATCGAGGTGATAGCCGGGCCAGGCGCTCGGATCGTCATCGCTGGTGCCGGCGAAATAACCGCGGGTCATGTCGAGCGGCGGGCTGCCGTTGGGCGGGGGTGGCGGGAACGAGCCGTCGATATAGCCGGCCACGGTCATCGCCTCGCCCGCATGGAACGGCACGCCGCCCGCACCGAATATGCCGACCGCGCCCATTTGCGGCAGGCCATGCGCGGGCAACCAGGCGGCGAGTTGCGCGGCGAGTACCCCGCCCGCAGAACCGCCGAAGAAACCGATCCGTCCCGGCGCGTAACTGTCGAGCAGCGCCTCATAGACCTTCGCGATATCCTCGACCCCGGCCGGGTGCCGATGCTCGGGCGCCATGCGGTAGTTGACCGTCACCACGCGCAGCCCCGCCATCACCGGGATCGGGATCGCCTCGATCAGCGCCACGCCCGGCCAGCCGATGATGAAGGCGCCGCCATGCGCGTTGATCAGCACGCGGTCGGGATCGTGCCCGCCGCCGGCCGGGGTGACGTCGAGCACCTCCACGCCGCCGATCTCCGTCGCCACGATATCGACCGGGAACTTTGCCTTGAGCGCTTCGATCTGCGGCGCCATGTAGCCGTTGATCTGCGCGCGCCGCGTCACGATGTCGGTCTGCGCCCCACCGGTATCGAACACGGGCATCGCGGCCCGCGCGCGCTGCGCGGCGGCGGCTTCGGCGCTCAGCAGGCTGGAGGGCGGGAGGTCGAACCCGGGCACGTGAACGGTGCCGTCCGGCGCGAACGTCGGCGTGGTCGGATCGTTGGCCATCATGCTCTCCCTAATGCGCGGCGGTGATCGGAGTTTCGCTTCCCGGCCAGGCCTTCACGTCGCCGAAGTTGCGCGCCAGATCCACCAGCATCCGCGCATCGTCGGCCGCGCCGCCCAGTTCAAGATCACCGGTCGGCTTGTCGGTAGGGCGATGGTAGCGCGTGTCCATATAACGATCGAACCGCGCCTGATCGCCGTAAGCCGTGCTGACCGACACCGCCGGCACATCGTGCTGGAGGAACGCCCAGCCATCCTGGCGCCGCAGGAACATGCTGGCCGACTGGTTCGTCACCAGCTTGCGCCTGGCCTTGGCGATCACGCGTTCGATCCCGGCATCGAGCCCGGTCTTGCCGCGCCCCAGGATCGCGAACGGGGTGCCCGCCGGCGCGATCGCCACACTATCGACGTTGAACACCGCCACGATCTTGCGCAGCGGCAGCGGCGGATTTTCGGTGAAGGCCTGCGCACCCAGCAACCCGAATTCCTCCCCGGTGGTGGCCAGCACATAAACGTCGCGATCGATCGGCGGCCCTTTTGCCAGCATGCGCATCGCTTCGGTCACCACCGCCAATCCGCTGGCGTTGTCGACTGCACCGTTGCAGATCACGTCGACCGCGGGTGCCTCGCCACAAACGCCGAAGTGATCCCAGTGCGCCACCAGCACGACCGCGCCTGCCGCCGGATTGCGGCCGGGCAGCCGCCCGATCAGGTTGTTCGTGTGGATGCGGGTTTCACGCGTGGTTGCCTCCAACGTGGCAGTCACGCCGATCGGGTGGGGCACGAAACCGGGCGCGCGCGCGGCGCGGCGCAAAGTGGCAACGTCCGCTTCGGCACCGCCGGCCAGCAGCCGTTCGGCGAAAGCGGGCGTCACGTAAGCTTCGATATCGCCACCCAGACGTTCGCCGGCCAACGCATAGCCCGCCCGCCCGCGCCGCGAACGGACGTCGGCCAGGCCGCGCTGGGCATCGAGGATCGTGACCACCGCGGACGCGCCGCCATCGAGCAGGCGCCCGGCCCGATCGGCAAAACGATCGGGATCGGCGCCGGCCGGCAGGCTGTCGAGCAGCAATGCGATCCGCCCGGCGAGTTCCTGCCGCGCGGGCACCGGCCTGGTGCCATCTCCCACGAAAAACAGCGGCGCGCCCGAAACCAGGCTGCGCAGGCCCGACGTCGCCACGAACGCATCGGCCGGCACCGCGACGGTCCGCCGTTTGCCGCGCACGAAGCTGGCGCGCGAGGCCAGCGGCGTGCGTGCCACCAGTTCCACCGGCGCGAACCAGGCGTGGCCGGGATCGTTGGTGCCCGATTCGAGCCCGATATCGAACCACTGCTGCGCGAGATAGCGCAGCGCCTTGGTTTCGCCCGGCGTGCCCGGTTCGCGGCCCGCAAATTCGTTGCTGGCGAGCGTGTTGATATGGCCGCGCAAGGCGGCTTCGAGCGGCGGTTCGCTTGCCTCGGCGGTGTCCTTGTTCTTGCCTTTGCCCAGCGCGGGGGAAATTCCGGCGAAGAATGCGAAACACAAAGCAACGAGCACGATTGCACGGCCTATGCTTCTGCCACCCCCGCTCATTCCTGTTTCCCTCACGCTATCGCACACGAGGCACGATTCATCGCCTTCATGCTCATCCCAAATGCCCCGGTACGGCGCAAGTTCCCAGCGCCGATTTGAGCGCTCGGCGGCGTGTTTCATGGCGTTTTTGGAAGCGGCTGTGTCCTTGCAGACCCAAGACGTTTACGGCTTGCACCGGTGGTTTGCTCTGGCCAATCGAAAGTTCCGGTGCCAACCATCGCTCAAGACCTGAAGGATATACCATGCGGCTCGATGAATTCGACGACAGCGTCAATGTGGAAGACCAGCGCGGATCGAACTTCGGGCTGGGCGGTACGGGCGGGCGGATCGGCTGCGGCGGCATCGTCATCGCGCTGATCGGCTGGTTGGTTTTCGGGATCAACCCGGTGCAGATGCTGGGCAGCATGCAAGGGGCCGATCAGGGCGCGCAGACCAGCCAGATCGGCCAGCCAAGCCGCACCGGCGGCACCACCGCCCGCGAAAGCTGCACCGTCAACGCCTATAGCCACGAAAGCTGCAATGCGCTCGCCTCGCTCAACCACACCTGGCAGCCGTTGTTCGAAAAGGCCGGCATTGCCTACAAGGCGCCCAAGCTGGTGTTCTATTCGCAACAGGGCCGATCGGGTTGCGGGGCGGCGGAAAGTGCAATGGGGCCGTTCTATTGCCCGGCCGACCAGGGCATCTACATCGACACCGATTTCTACGATCAGATGGCGCAACAGCTTGGCGCGAAGGGAGAATTCGCGCGCGAATACGTGATCGCACACGAATATGGGCACCACGTCCAGAACCTGCTGGGGCTTTCGGACAAAGTCCGCAACCTTCAGGAATCGCGCCCTTCGCAAGCCAACGCGCTGTCGGTGCGGCTCGAACTCCAGGCCGATTGCTACGCCGGCGTCTGGGCCGCGAAGAATGGCGATCGCATCGATCCGGGCGATATCCAATCGGGCCTCAACGCCGCGCACCAGATCGGCGACGATACGCTGGCGCAAGAATCGGGACGCCGCCCGGTGGAGGCCGCATTCACTCACGGCAGCAGCGCGCAACGCATGAAATGGCTGAAACAGGGCCTGGACAGCGGCAACGAGGATACCTGCGATACGTTCGGCACGGCCCAGCCAAGCGCGCAGTGATCAGCACCGGTTCCCGCTACACCGGGAACCGGCCAGCCATCCACGCGTAGCCCTTGAGCTTGGGGTGCCGAATCGTGGCGCCCAGACAGGGAAACGACGATGATCCAGAAATCCATTTTGCTGGCCGCGGCCTTCGTGCTGACGGCCGCGCCGGCCGTCGCGCAGAACAAGAAGCCAGACCGGCCGATGACCGACAACACCGTCACCGCCACCGACGTTGCCGCCACGCCGATCGACACGCTCAACTTGCGCAAGAAGAATGTGCCTGAAGTGCTGATTTCGGCGCAGGAGGATCCTTATACGCTGCGGGGACTGCGCAGCTGCGCGCAGATCAGCCGCGCGATCCGCAATCTCGACGCGGTGCTGGGTGACGATATCGACGTGGCGCAGGCCAAGGGCAAGAAGATGAACGTCGGCCGGATCGCGCAAGCGGGGATATCGTCGTTCATCCCGTTCAACGGCTTGATCAAGGAAATCTCGGGCGCCAACGCGCAGGAGCGCGCCGTTCAGTCGGCCATCTACGGGGGCAGCGTGCGCCGCGCATTCCTCAAGGGCGTGGGCCAGTCGCGCGGCTGTCCTTACCCGGCACGCGCCGCGAGCTGATCCAACGGCAGTTGCGGGCGATCATATGAGAAAGGACGCAAACGTTACCACGTTCGCGTCCTTTCTCGTGCCTGCCGTTAGCGCTTAGTACACCCGCTTCTTCGGCTTGATATATTCGGCATCGTCGGTGAGCGTGTATTCATGCACCGGGCGATAATCGAGCTTCACGCCGCCGCCCTTGCCGCCCCAGCCATCGAACCACGCCATCGTGTGCTTCATCCAGTTGGCATCGTCGCGGTTGGGGAAATCTTCGTGCGCGTGGGCGCCGCGGCTTTCCTTGCGGTTGAACGCGCCGTGGACGGTGACGGTGGCCTGCGAAATCAGGTTGTCGAGTTCCATCGTCTCGATCAGGTCCGAATTCCAGATCAGCGAACGGTCCGAAACGTGGACGTCCTGCATCCGCTCATAGGTTTTGGAGAGCTGTACCATGCCTTCGGACAGCAGTTCGTCGGTACGGAACACCGCCGCGTGCGCCGACATCGTGCGCTGCATTTCGGTGCGCACTTCGGCAGTGGGCGACGAACCGTTGGCGTTGCGGAAGTGATCGAGCCGGGTAAGCGCCAGATCGGCACTGTCCTTGGGCAACGCCTGGTGCGCGGTGCCGGGGACGATCAGTTCCTTGAGCCGCAGCCCGGTCGCGCGGCCGAACACCACGAGATCGATCAGCGAGTTGGATCCCAACCGGTTAGCACCGTGAACCGAAACACACGCCGCCTCGCCCACCGCGAACAGCCCCGGCACGATCGTATCGGGGTTGCCATCGGGCCCGATCGTCATAACTTCGCCGTGGTAGTTACAGGGAATGCCGCCCATGTTGTAGTGCACGGTCGGCACCACCGGCAGTGGCTGGCGCGTCAGGTCGACATTGGCGAAGATCTTGCCGCTTTCGGTGATCCCGGGAAGCCGTTCGGCCAGCACTTTCGAATCGATATGGTCGAGGTGGAGGTGGATGTGGTCCTTGTGCGGGCCCACGCCACGGCCTTCGCGGATCTCCAGCGCCATCGAGCGGCTGACGACATCGCGGCTGGCCAGGTCCTTGGCCGATGGGGCATAGCGTTCCATGAAGCGCTCACCTTCGGAGTTCGTCAGGTAGCCGCCTTCGCCGCGCGCGCCTTCGGTAATGAGCACGCCCGCGCCGTAAATGCCGGTGGGGTGGAACTGCACGAATTCCATGTCCTGCATCGGCAAACCGGCGCGCAGCACCATGCCGCCGCCATCGCCGGTGCAGGTGTGCGCCGAGGTGGCGGTGTAGTAGCAACGACCGTAACCGCCGGTCGCCAGCACCACCGCGTGCGAACGGAAGCGATGGATCGTGCCGTCATCCATGCACATTGCGATCACGCCGCGACAGACCGGCACGCCATTGGCGCCGGGTTCCATGATCAAGTCGATCGCGAAGTATTCGATGAAGAAGTCCGCATCATACTTCAGGCTCTGCTGGTAGAGCGCGTGAAGCATGGCGTGGCCGGTGCGATCGGCCGCGGCGCAGGTGCGCTGGACCGGGGGTCCCTCGCCCATGTTCTGCATGTGGCCGCCGAACGGGCGCTGGTAGATCGTGCCTTCGGGGTTGCGGCTGAATGGCACGCCGGCGTGTTCGAGTTCGTAGACCGCCGCCGGGGCTTCGCGGACCATGTATTCGATCGCGTCCTGGTCGCCCAGCCAGTCCGAGCCCTTGACGGTGTCGAACATGTGCCAGGTCCAGTGATCGGGCGAATTGTTGCCCAGGCTGGCCGCGATGCCGCCTTGCGCGGCCACGGTGTGACTGCGCGTGGGGAACACCTTGGTGATGCAGGCGGTGCGCAGGCCCGCTTGCGCGCTGCCCATCGTGGCGCGCAGGCCAGATCCGCCGGCACCGACGACCACCGTGTCATAGGTGTGGTCGATGATCTTGTAGGCTGGCTGTGCAGTCGTAGCCATATCAGGCGCCCCCCAGCGCAATTCTTAAGACGCAGATGATGCCAAACGCAGCGGCGGCGAGCGGGATCGAGTTCAGCGCGGCGAGGACGGCGAACTTCAGCCCCTCGTCATGGACATAGTCTTCGGCCATTACCTGCACACCAAGCCGGGCGTGCCAGAACGTGGAAACGATCATCAGCACCATCGCGGTGGCCGAGAAGGGCCGCGCCAGCCAGGTGTGAACCGTGGCGTAATCATAGCCGGGCAACATCACCAGGCTGGCGAGCAGCCAGACCACCAGGATCAGGTTGCCGATCGCGGTGAAGCGCTGGACCAGCCAGTGGCTGGAGCCGTGCTTGGCCGAGCCCAGCCCCCGCACTCGCCCGATCGAAGTTCCGTTGCCCATTTGAAAGCGTCCTCAAAAGTCTTGGATCTCAGTTTCGAACTAGCCCCCGGCCGATGCGGGCGGCAAGCTGTCCGATCGGTCAGCGAAGCAGCAGCAGCGCCCAGAACAGTGCAGTCAGCACCACGCCGGATACCAAGGTAACCAGCGACCAGCGCGTATTGGCTTCGAGTTCGTACCCTGCGCCAACATCGAGGAAGAAGTGCCTGATTCCGCTCGACATATGCTGGAAGAACGCCCAACTGAGGCCGACCAGCACCAGCTTGCCAAGCAAGGTGGTGACCGTTTGCAGGCTGTTGCCCGGCTCGGCGGTCCAGATCCAGTGCAGGAACGTCTGGTAGGCCGCCGGCCCGCTCGCCAGCGCGCCCAGCCACCACAGCAGCAGCGCAATGCCGCCGAACGCCAGGCCATTGCCCGCAGCGCGGTGCAGGATGGATACCACCATCGCCGGGCCCCAGCGCCAGATGGCGAGATGCGGCGAAAGAGGTCGCGCGTTGTTGGCTTGAGCCATGAAGTCCCCCGGTTCGCAACGGAACGGACGCATGGACGCGGCCCGATCCCACAAGCAGAATTGCAAAAAGGGCGAGCAAGAGCAGCCCGCAGTGCGGTTGCCCCCGATCGCGCCCCTTATCGACTCAATTCTTAGTGGAAATGCGCCGGCTTGCAAGCGCAAGCGGGCAGCATGATGCAACACGGCGTTGCCCAATGGTGCGAGGTGGGCAAAGGGTGCCAGTCATGACATCCCCAACCATCCTCGTCACCGGGTCCACTCGCGGCATCGGCGCCGCCATTGCCCAGACCCTCCAGCAGGCCGGAGCGACCGTGATCGGCCACGGATCACGCGCGCGCGCCGAGCCGGACACGACGGCCCAAACGATCATCGCCGCCGATTTCACCGATCCGCAAGCGCCCGAACAGCTATGGCGCGAAGCACTGGCGCGCGCACAGAATGGCCGGATCGACGTGCTGATCAACAATGCCGGGCTGTTCGCTTCCAACCCGATCGCGGCATCGGACATCGGCTGGCTCGACGCGTGGGAGGATACCTTGCGGATCAACCTGACCGCCGCCGCGCAATTGTCGCGACTGGCGGTGCAGCATTGGCAATCAACGGGGACCGGGGGGCGCATCGTCCACATCGCCAGCCGCGCCGGGCACCGCGGCGATTCGCCCGATCACTGGCACTACGCGGCGGCCAAGGGCGGCATGCTCGCGCTGCACAAAACGATTGCCCGAGGATATGCCGCATGCGGAATTTTGAGCTTCGCGATCACGCCGGGCTTCACCGAAACCGCTATGGCCGACGACTATCTCGCCAGCCGGGGCGGAACGGGCCTGCTGGCGGACATCCCGCTCGGCCGGGTGGCAAGACCCGAGGAAATCGCCGAAATCACCCGGTTTTGCGCGCTCGACGCCCCGCCGACCATGACCGGCACGACCATCGATGCCAACGGAGCCAGCTATGTCCGTTGATGCTTCAAGCTGGAAGATCACCGCGCTCGCCCCGCGCGAGGTGGTGCAGGCTGCGCTGCTCGCGCACGAAGACGCGTTCGACTGGGACTTCGACGTGGTCATCGCCGGCAGCGAAGTGGCCGAGGACCGCCCCGACCACTGGCAGCTCGAAGCCTGGCTGCCGCGCAAGCCTTCGCCCGCCGACAAGGCAGCGGTGAAGGCTCTGTTCGGAGGCAACGCCCCGCCGCTTGCCATCGAACACTTGCCGCCGACCGACTGGGTCACGCTCAGCCAGCAAGGCGTCGAGCCGATCCGCGAGGGACTGTTCCACGTCCACACCCCCGATTTCCCTGCGCTCGGACAACCCGGCGTGCGCGATCTGCTGATCCCCGCCAGTCGCGCATTCGGCACCGGGCAACATGCCACCACCGCCGGTTGCCTGGCGATGCTGGCGGCGATGAAGGCGCGCGGGGTGGCGGTGCGCAAACTCGCCGATATCGGCACCGGGACCGGGTTGCTGACCTTTGCCGCGCTGCATCTGTGGCCGCGCGCGCTGGCCACGGCGAGCGATATCGATGACGTGTGCGCGCCGGTGGTGATCGAAAATGCCGCCATGAACTGCATCCCGCTTGGCGGAGGACCGGGCGCGGTGACGATGGTGATCGCGGCGGGGATGGACCATGCACTATTGGCAGCGCGTGGGCCTTACGATCTGCTGATCGCCAACATCCTGGCCGGCCCGCTGGTCGAACTCGCGCCCGATTTCGGCGCGACGGTGACGCCGGGCGGCAGCCTGTTGCTCGCCGGCCTGCTGACCACGCAGGAACGCGCCGTGCGCCGCGCCTGCACCCGCGCCGGGTTCCGGCTGGCGGGGCGGATCGTGCGCGGCGACTGGTCGATCCTGTGGCTGCGCAAGCGGCGTTCGTACACTTGAAACGCTGGCGCCGATTGGCGACCGGCGCCGCGCTGGTGGTCGGTGCTTACCCGCTGGCGGCGTGGATCGGCTCGTCGATCCCGACGAACCGTGCCGCAACGCCGCTGTCCGAAGGCGTACAAGTGCTGATTGCCAGCAATGGCGTCCACACCGCGATTGTCGTGCCGATCGCCAATGAAGATCAGGACTGGCGCGGACTGTTTCCCACCACCGATGCCGCCGATCCCGCGCAGCCCTACACCGACATCGCGCTAAGCTGGGGCGAGCGGACCGTGTTCCTGGAAACCGCAACCTGGGCCGATCTTAAGGTCTCGACCGTGTGGCACATCGTGTTCGGCGGAACGCTGGGCGGCGGTGATTCGCTGGTGCATGTCGAGCGTTTTGTGCGGCCGGCACCGGATGACGATTTCCGCCAGCTCGTGCTCAGCCATGCTCAGTACCGGGCGCTGGCGGCCGCGATCACGCGTGATGTAGACCCGGCGGCGCGACGCATTGGCGGCTATGGCAGGAACGACACGTTCTACGCATCACGATCCCGCTACTCTGCGCTGCACACCTGCAACACCTGGGTCGGCGAAAAATTGCGCAGCGTGGGCGTGCCGATGGGCGTGTGGACCCCGCTGGCGGGCGGCGTGATGAAGTGGATTCCGCGACCGGCCAGCCACTGACTGACCCGTCGCGGATCAGACTTTTACCTGCGCACGAATTCGACGCGGCGGTTGGCCATCGACGAAGGGTTCGAAGGATCGAGCAGCTTGTCCGAGCCATAACCATGCGCTTCGAGCTGCGCACGATTGGCGCCCTTGGAGACAAGGAAATCGACCACTGCTTGCGCCCGGCGCTGCGACAGCGCACGGTTCGAGGCCGGGTTGCCCGACGCATCGGTATAGCCGTTGACCTCGAACTTCTTGCTGGCGAGCAGCGGGTTCTTGAGCGCGCCCAGGAATTGCAGCGCCTGGCGTTTGCCCTGTTCGGTCAACATTGACGAGCCCGGAACGAAGGTGATCCCGGCGTTCGAGTGACCCGATCCGGCAAGTTGCGACGCAGCGCGGCTCGCGCTCATCTGCGTGGATGGCGTGGTTGCGCGGCTGCCAGCCGACGATGCCGCGGGGGCCACGCTCGACCGGGCGATGCTGAAGCCGCGAGTCGCAGTGGCTTCACGAGCGCGCGGGCGTGGGGCGGCGGGATCGACGGCGCCGGGCGATGCGGCCGGTGCGGTGGCGCAAGTTTCGGCCAGTTCGCAAACGATCTGGTCGGACGATTTTTCCTGCGCATCAGGAACTTCCTGCGCAAAGCTCACACTTGCGATCGGGGCTGCGAACAGCGCGGCGCCCACTGCCAGAACAGTACGGATCTTCATCGGATGACTCCTGCTTGTCGAACCCGCCACCGATGTGGCGCGGTAAACACGTTGCTGCTTGTATTATGCCACGACTTGGTCGCTCATGCTACGGCTCGCCTAGGGCCTATTTGCGGCCCGTCCAATGACTGCGATCACACGATAGCGAATTCAGCGACGAACAGCATTGTAGGAAACCGACACTTACCCCGCCGTGCGCACGATTTCGGCCCAGGCGGTCTCATCGATCACCGCGATGCCCAGCTTTTCGGCCTGCTTCAGCTTCGAGCCCGCGCCCGGCCCCGCCACCACGAGGTCGGTCTGGGCCGAAACCGATCCGGCCGAGCGTGCGCCCAGCGCCTCGGCTTGCGCCTTGGCCTCATCGCGGCTCATCGTCTCCAGCTTGCCGGTGAACACCACGATCTTGCCGGCGACCGCGCTGGCGCGGACTTCGACGAGATAAGGCGGCGGGCTGACTTGCGAGAGCAGATCGTCCCACACCGCAACGTTGTGCGGTTCGTGGAAGAAATCGCCCAACGCTTCGACCACTACCGGTCCGACGCCTTCGATCCCGATCAGTTCGGCGGCGGCGGCTTCATCCCCGGACTTGGCCGCCTGCGCCACCTCGCGCAGTCGGGGCAGCGTGGCGAAGCGCTTCATCAGGTCGCGCGCGGTCACAACGCCGACATGCCGGATGCCGAGCCCGAACAGCAGCCGCGCGGCATCGGGCGCGCGCTTGGCCTCGATCGCTGCCAGAAGGTTGTCCACAGACTTGTCCTTCCAACCCTCGCGGGTCAGGATTTCAGTGCGATGCGCGTGCAGCCGGAACACATCGGCGGGGCTTTCGAGCCAGCCGAGCCCGAAGAATTCGGCGATCGTCTTCTCGCCAAGCCCCTCAATATCGAGCGCGGCGCGGCTGACGAAGTGGCGCAAACGCTCGACCCGCTGCGCCGGGCAGACCAGCCCGCCGGTGCAGCGCACATCGACTTCGCCCTCCTCTGCCACCGCCTCACTGCCGCACTCGGGACAGTGATCGGGGAAAACGTAAGCCGCGCGCTCCTCGTCGCGCGTCAGGTTCTCGACCACTTGCGGGATCACATCGCCCGCGCGCTGGAGCACCACGCGGTCGCCCACGCGCACGCCCAGCCGCCCGATCTCATCGCGGTTGTGGAGCGTGACGTTGGTGACGGTCACCCCGCCCACCAGCACCGGCCGCAGCCGCCCCACCGGGGTCAGCTTGCCCGTCCGTCCGACCTGGATATCGATCGCCTCGACCACGGTTTCGGCGCGCTCGGCCGGGAATTTCCGGGCAATTGCCCAGCGCGGCGCCTTGGCGACGAAGCCCAGGCGTTGCTGCCAGTCGAGGCTATCGACCTTGTACACCACGCCGTCGATTTCATAAGGCAATTCAGCGCGTTGCGCGCCGATATTGCAATAGTGTGCGAGCATCGCTTCGACACCATCACAACGCGCCAGCAGCGGCGAGACGGGCACGCCCCAAGCCGCAATGCGCTGCATCATCGCGAATTGCGTCGCTTCGGGAACCGCGCTCGCCGCACCCCAGCCATGCGCCAAGAAACGCAACGGACGGCGCGCGGTCACATTCGCGTCCTTCTGCCGCAGCGAACCCGCCGCCGCGTTGCGCGGATTGGCGAACAGTTTGCCGCCGAGTTCGGATTGCTTCGAATTAAGCTCGGCAAATGCCTGTTTCGACATGTAAACCTCTCCGCGAATCTCGAACAGGTCGGGCACTTCGCCGGCCAGCTGCTGCGGAATATCGGCAATATGCGCGACATTCGCGGTCACGTCCTCGCCCACCTGCCCGTCGCCCCGCGTCGCCGCGCGCACCAGCCGGCCGTGCTCGTAACGCAGCGAGCACGACAGCCCGTCGATCTTGTCCTCGGCGGTCATCGCCACCGGCGCATCCTCGGGCAGCGCCAGGAACCGCCGCACCCGCGCGACGAATTCGGCGACCTCATCGTCGGCAAAGGCGTTGTCGAGGCTCATCATCCGCACGTCGTGCGCCACTTTCGACAGCGGCGATGCGGTGACTTCGTGGCCGACCGCGCTGCTCGGGCTGTCGGGCCGGATCAGGTGCGGATAGGCGGCTTCGAGTTCGGCATTGCGGCGCACCAGCGCATCGTATTCGGCGTCGCTGATTTCGGGCGAATCCTCGGCGTGGTAGCGGCGGTTGTGGTGCGCGATTGCACGCGCCAGCCGCATCAGTTCGTTGGCGGCATCTGCTTCGGAAAATTCGGTTTGCATGGCAGCGTTCTAGCCGCGCGCAAGCACCGTGGCCACCATCTCGCGCGACAGGGTGAAGCCCAGCGCGCGGTAGAGCCGGATCGCGCCGGCGTTGTCGGCGCGGCAGTGGAGGAACGCGGTCTCGCCGCGCGCGGCCATGCCATCGACAACGCGTTCGATCACCCGCGCGGCCAGCCCCTGCCCGCGCGCCGACGCCGCGGTGCAGACGCCGCTCAATTCGGTGAGCCCGGCTGCCGGTCGGAACCGCTCACCCGCCATCGCGACAAGATCGCCACCCGAATCGCGAATACCGAAGAAATCGCCAAAGCGGTGCGTGCTGTCCGCCCACGGCCCCGGTTCGGTCGCGGCGACCAGCGCGCGCATTGCCGGCACGTCATCTGCGCCCAGCAGCGCTGCGGGCGGCGCGTCGGGCCTCGCTGCCAATGCCGGCGCGGCATCGCGGACCATCTGCACCAACCGCAATGTTTCAACCTCGCGCAGGCCGGCGGGCGCGGGCCACGGATCGCGCTCGATCACCAGCATCCAGTCATCGTCGTGCTCCAGCAGTGCCGCGAGCGCGCGCTGCGCCTCCTCGCCCGCATCGATCGCCGCCGCGAACGGACCGAACGCCGGATCAAGCCGCCACGCGAGCGGTCCGCCCCGCGCCATCCGAGCCTGCGGACCGGTCAGGCAGCTCCATAGCGGGCGTTCGAGCGGATGACCCGTCATCGCCCGCCCACCGCGCGCAACAGCGCGGGTTCGATCGCGGCGAAGTTGGCGGTGCCGGGCGCGATCACGTCAAAGTGGTTGGGTTTCGGCGGGGCCACCACCTCGACGCTGGCACCCGCCTTGCGCATGGCGGCGGTGGTCGCGTCGGGCGGTGGCGGCAGGACTGCGACCACGAATAGCGCGCGCGCCACGCGCGGTGTGGAAGCCTCGGGCGAGATCGCGTGATACCGGGCAGGCACCGCCGCCGGCAATCCGCCCATGAACCGCTCGATCACCGGGCGGCCGCACATCGCGGCATCGGCGCCGATCAGGTAATCCTGCGGCACCAGCCCATCCATCTGCACGATCGCGCGCGGATGCGGTCCCTGCGCCGAGCCGGTCGGCGGTTGCGCCAGAAACAGCCCCGCCGTCGCGCCCGCCGAGTGGCCGATCACCGACAGCCGCGCCAGATCGAGCGGGTAACGCTTGGCCAGTGCGCGCAAATGCTGCGCGGCGGCGGCCCAGTCCTCGAAGCTTTGCGGGTAGCCGCCGCCATCGCCCAGTTCGCGGTAATCGACGTTCCAGCTCGCCACTCCGTGCGCGGCCAGCCATGTCGCCAGCGGGGCCATGTTGCGCGGGCTACCCAGCCCCGCGATCCAGCACCCGCCGTGGACCAGCATCGCCACCGGAAACGGCCCCCTTCCTTTGGGTATGCGCAATTCGCCGGTCTGGTGCGGGGATAGCTTGGCATAGGCTTCCACCAGCATCGGCTTGCTGGCGGGCAACTGGTTGATCGTATCGGGATCGAGCCCGCCGGCCGAGACATCGGATGCCGGCGCCGGCGAACACGCCGCCAGCATCAACGCGGGCACCGCCAGTTTCAGCAGCCGGATCAGTGCTTTCCGCCCACCGGCGTCACTTCCGCACGAGTGCCGAACCCGGCGATAATCGGCCGCGCCTTGGCGATCGCGGCCTGGACTTGCGGAAGTTTCAGGCTGGCCTGGTGCGCTTCGGCGCTGGTCCAGATCTCGGTGATCCAGATCGCATCGGCATCGGCGTTGTCCTTGGCGATCAGGTAGGCGAGGTTGCCCGGCATGGCTTCTGATCCGGCAGCCAGCAACGCGATCAGCGCATCGCGTCGGCCGGGCGTGGCCTTCATCTGGCCGATCACGCCATAGAGCGTTGTCTCGTCGATTTCTTCCATGGCGAACGCGGTTCCCTTGAGGAATGGCAGCAGCGCGGCGGCGCTGAGCACGGTGCGGCGGGTGATCATACGGGCCAATAAATTTTGGTGAGCGGAAGCAGCGCTCTGCCGCGCTCATCGAGGTTCTCGTACTGAGCGACAAGCGCGCGCGCCAATCCATCGAGCGACATCAAATGCGTTACCGTTGCCGCACGCGCCGCCTCATACTCCGCTTCGCGCGTGAAGCCCCCGGTGCTGACGTAAAGGCCTCGATCCTCGCTGTGTAGGCCGGCGAGAAATGCCCGAACGTCCGGTGCACCAATCGAGTCCTTGCGGTGTTTGACCTCGACCAGAATGCGCGGAGGTTCGAATCCGAAGCCGTCCTTCGACGCAATGATGTCACGCCCGCGATCTGCCCCCGCCAACGAAATCATCGTCCGATAGCCAAGTGCCCTGAGCAGCGCCGCGACCAGTTCCTGCATCTGATCCCATTCTAGCCGCAACACCCGGTCCTTGACCAATTCGAGCGCCTGATCGGCAATGTTGGCAAACGGATCGGTGACACCACCGCCGCCTTCGACTTCATCCAGCTTTGCCAAATCGCCGAGCGCATGGGCGCCGTGAGAAAGGTCGGCAGCCCCGCCAGCGAGCGCAGACGCAATTTCCGATGAGGCGGAATCGGACAGTCGGTAAAACGTCATGATCCCGCCGAGGGCGTTGCGCGTTGCCAGCGAGAGCGAATCCCGGCCAACTGTGCCGAGCCACACGACGCTCCGGGTTGTCGGCAATGCCTCGATCAGATCCGGCTGATATTGCGGCGATCCTTGCAATTCACCGACATGGTAGATCCTGGTTACCGGATCATACACAACCACGCGATCACCCGTCGCCAGTTCCTTGAGGAACCTCCAGACCTGAAACGCACCCACCTGGTTTTTCTTCGGTGGGTCATTTGGCCAGACTTGCGCAAATCTGGTGAGCAAATCAGCTCTCGACCGGGCCAGCGAGTGATCACCCGCAGCCGCCCAACCGATCGCCACGATGTTGTGCTGGACGAACTCGCGAACGTGCGCGCTGCCGCGACCAGCCATGACTTTCCACGTTACCATATCATACCCGCTCCAGCAGTCGATCGGCTTGGGCGCGGGCTTCGGGGGTGACTTCGGCGCCCGAGAGCATGCGGGCGATTTCCTGGCGGCGGCCGCTGGCGTCGAGCCGGACTACGCCGGTGCGGGTGACGGTGCCTTCAGATGACTTGGCGATCAGGTAGTGCAAGTCGCCACGCGCCGCGACTTGCGGGCTGTGCGTGACGGCGAGCAACTGCCCATCCGCTGCCAGCCGCGCCAACCTTTCACCGATCGCGCTGGCGACCGCACCGCCGACGCCGCGATCGATTTCGTCGAAGATCACCGTCGCCGCGCCACCCTGTTCGGCCAGCGCGACCTTGAGCGCGAGGATGAAGCGCGACAATTCGCCGCCGCTGGCGATCTTGTTGAGCGGGGCGAAATCGGCGCCGGGGTTGGTGGCGATCAGGAATTCGACCGCATCGATGCCGTCGGGGCCCCAGCGGTCTTCGGGCAGCGGGGTGACGCTGGTGCGGAAGCGCGCGGCGTCGAGCTTGAGCGGGGCCAATTCGCCCGCCACCGCCGCGTCGAGCCGCTTGGCCGCGTTGGTCCGGTCGGCAGACAGCGTCTCGGCCTTCTCGCGGTACGCCTCGGCGGCCGCCTTGGCCTCAACCTCCAGCGCCCCCAGGTGCGCTTCGCCGTGCTCGATCGCATCGAGTTGTTCGCGCATCGTGTGCATCTTGTGCGGCAGGTCATCGACGGTGCAGCTATGCTTGCGCGCCGCAGCGCGCAGTTCAAACAGCCGCGTTTCGATGCGATCCAATTCCTGCGGATCGTGGTTGAGCGCATCGGCCGCGCGCGCCAGCTTGTCTTCGGCCTCGCCCGCCTCGATCACCGCGCGGTCGAGCGAGCCCAGCGCATCGGCCAGCAGCGGA
>NZ_JANXWG010000150.1 GCF_025351285.1 Novosphingobium sp. | reverse complement strand
CGGCCATCGCCGAAGCGGTCCGCGAGGCCGAGACGGAGCTGATCGAGGATGTCGAGACCCTGCGCGCGGAGGCCGCCGACGCGCTCTGCACCGGGTTGCCGCTGGGCGATCGGCCCGAAAAGCAGGCGATCGAAGACGCGGTGCTCGACCGCCTGCGCGCCGCCGCCGACGAGGCCCGCAGCACCGCCGCTGCGCAATGGGACGCCGGGTTTGCGGAACGCATCGCCGGGGTGGACGCGCTGCTCCCGCCCGATGCTGCGGAGGAAGGCGAGGATGCGGGAGAGGGGGGTGATTTGCCGGCCGAGCTCAAGTCGCTCGGGGCCAATTCAAGTCACTCGGGGCCAGTCACTCGGGGCCGTGTGGGCGGCAAACGCAAATGGGGGCCGGGATTGCTCCCGGCCCCCACGCTCGCTCACCACTGGCAAGCCACGATTTCGCCTTCGATCATCGCAGGCCGCACTTCCGGATTGCTCCGGGGCCCGGTCCGCCACGCTGCCTTGCGCTTGCAGAAGGCTGCTCCTTTGCAGGAAGCCTCCTGCGCCAGCCTGGCTGGGCGCCATCGCCGCTCCACCGGCCTTGCGGCCTGGGATGGGCGTTGATCTTTCCGCTGCGACGCCGCTCCCTCAGCCGCGATGCCTCGCGGCATCCGCTTCGGACGGCCTTCCGCAAGGGAAGGATCATCCGGCTGGCTTCGGCACCGTCGATGGTTCGTTCTTCCGCCCCGAAGCGCGGTTGAATTTTACACCTCGGAAAGCCTTGGCCAACCGGTTTCGAGACCATCGTGCTGCAATGTTCCGCCGCAGCAATTCCGCCGAAACGGATCTGCTGGATTGGTCGATCGCAAAGCCATCAAAGTCTGCATCGATACGTGGGATTGTCTCTGATTTTCAGAGGCTTGCGCCTTGATTGCCAGGGTCGATCCTCGCTTCCGACACACAAATGCTGCGCCTCGATCCCGAGTCGCGCAAGCGCAAAACGGCACAGTTATCCACAGGCCGCCGCATTCGCGGTGGACAACTCTGGATAACTTTGGGGCGGTACGATTCCGGTGAGTTTAGCGATCCCTTTGCGCCAACAAACGAAGCCGGAGCGCGTTGAGCTTGATAAAGCCTGCCGCGTCTTTCTGGTCGTAAGCGCCGGCATCGTCCTCGAACGTGACGTGGCGTTCGGAATAGAGCGAATTGGCCGACTTGCGCCCCACCACCGAGGCATTGCCCTTGTACAGCTTGAGCCGCACCGTGCCCGAGACCTTGGCCTGGCTGTGATCGATCGCGGCCTGCAACATTTCGCGCTCGGGGGCGAACCAGAAGCCGTTGTAGATCAGTTCGGCATAGCGCGGCATCAGCTCATCCTTGAGATGCGCCGCGCCGCGATCGAGCGTGATGCTTTCGATCCCGCGGTGCGCCCGGGCGTAGATCTCGCCGCCCGGGGTTTCGTACATGCCGCGGCTTTTCATGCCGACGAAGCGGTTCTCGACCAGGTCGAGCCGGCCGATGCCGTGCTTGCGACCCAGTTCATTCAAAGCCGTGAGCAGCGTGGCTGGGCTCATCGCCACCCCGTTCAGCCCGACGCCGTCGCCCTTTTCGAATTCGACGGTGATGTATTCGGATACGTCGGGCGCGTCCTCGGGGTTCACCGTGCGGCTGAACACGTAATCGGGCACTTCCTCCCACGGGTCTTCGAGCACTTTGCCCTCGGACGAAGTGTGCAGCAGGTTGGCATCGGTCGAGAACGGGCTTTCGCCGCGCTTGTCCTTGGACACCTGGATCTGGTGCGCCTCGGCCCAGGCGATCAGCGCGGTGCGGCTGGTCAGCTCCCACTCGCGCCACGGAGCGATGACCTTGATGTTGGGATCGAGCGCATAAGCAGACAGTTCGAACCGCACCTGGTCGTTGCCCTTGCCCGTGGCACCATGCGCGATCGCATCGGCGCCGACTTCGTGCGCAATCTCGATCAGCCGCTTGGTAATCAACGGCCGCGCGATCGACGTGCCGAGCAGGTAATCGCCTTCATACCGCGCATTCGCCCGCATCATCGGAAACACGAAATCGCGGACGAATTCCTCGCGGACGTCGTCGATGTAGATGTGCTCGTCGGGCAGGCCCATCAGCTTGGCCTTGGCCCGCGCGGGTTCGAGTTCCTCGCCCTGGCCGAGATCGGCGGTGAACGTGACGACCTCGCAGCCATAAGTCACCTGCAGCCACTTGAGGATCACCGATGTGTCGAGACCGCCCGAATAGGCCAGGACGACGCGCTTGATATCCGACATGGGCTGGTAACTCCGGCAGGCAAATGGCCGGGCGCGCGTATCAGGCGGGGGGCTGGTAGGAAAGGGGGAAGTGGCATCCCGTACGCCAGTCCAAGCTCAAACCGCCTCGAACGCATAGCCCGCCGAGCGCACCGTGCGGATCGGATCGGCCGCGCCGTCCAGCGCCACCGCTTGCCGCAACCGCCGGATGTGGACGTCGACCGTGCGCAGTTCTATGTCGCTGCCGCTGCCCCACACCGCGTCGAGCAATTGCCCGCGCGAGAACACGCGGCCGGCGTGTTCCATCAGGTGCTTGAGCAGCCGGAATTCGGTGGGCCCGAACTTCATGACCTGGCCGCGACGGACAACGCGGTGCGCGGTCGGGTCGAGCGAGATATCGCCCACCACCAGCGTTTCGCCTGCCAGCGCCGGGCGCACGCGGCGCAGGACGGCGCCGACACGGGCGATCAGTTCGCGCGGGGAGAACGGCTTGGTGACGTAATCGTCCGCACCGATTTCAAGGCCGCGCACCCGGTCTTCCTCGTCGCTGCGCGCGGTCAGCATGATGATCGGCACGTGCGCGGTGGCCTTGTTGCGGCGCAGGCGGCGGCACACTTCGATGCCGCTGGTGCCGCCGATCATCCAGTCGAGCAGGACGAGATCGGGCACGTCTTCGGTGGCGAGCAGCAGCGCTTCATCGCCATCGCCGGTGGTGCGCACGGCATAGCCTTCGCCGCGAAAGCGGTATTCGACCAGTTCGGCGAGCGCGAGATCGTCTTCGACCAGAAGCAACTTGGGGGCAGGCATGTCGTTTCAGACTCCGCGAATGTACCCTGTGCCAACACCACGCACGTTACATTTGAATGACATATCCGGTGCGGCGAACCACATTGTCACATTCGCGGGCTCGTTTCCATCAAACCGGCAGCGGCCCTTTCTCGCGCTCGGGCAGGGTCTTGCCGGTAACCGAGTAATGCACGACTTCGGCGATGTTGGTGGCGTGATCGCCGATCCGTTCGATGTTGCGCGCCACGAACAGCAATTGCGCGGCGGTGCTGATCGTGGCCGGGTTTTCGACCATGTACGACACCAGGTTGCGGAAGATGCTGTCATAAAACGCGTCGACCCGGCTGTCGCGGGTCAGGATTTCGGCGGCGGCTTCGGCATCGCGCGCGGCGAAGGCGGTGAGCACGTCGTGGACCATTTCGGCGGCCAGGTCGTTCATCGCGGGCAGCAGCGTGAGCGGTTCGAACTTGCGGCGCCCGCTGATCTGGCCGACGCGCTTGGCGATGTTCTTGGCGTAATCGCCGATGCGCTCGATGATCCCGGCGATCTTGAGCGTTGCGATCACATCGCGCAAATCGTCCGCTACCGGCGATCGCAACGCCAATACGGTGATCGCGAACCGGTCGACTTCGGCCTCGAGCGCGTCGATCCGCTTGTCGCGCTCGATCACCTGTTGCGCCAGTTCGAGGTTGCCGCTGACCAGCGCGTCCATCGCTTCGTGGACCGAAAGCTCGGCCAGGCCGCCCATCTCGGCGATCAACCCGTGAAGGCGGGCCAGTTCGTCGTCGAAAGCCTTTACGGTGTGTTGTGCAACCATGATTTCACCTCTTTGATCGTGTGTTTAGCAGATCGCGCGAGTCTTCGAAATCGCGCGGAAAGTCGTATTGCCGATCATCCGGCAGCCTGGGCCAGCGGAAGCGCCGGCGTGGCAGTCAGCTTGAACCGCGCGGTGACGGTGGTTCCCACGCCCAGCTTGCTGGTGATATCGAAGCGCCCGCGGTGCCGTTCGACGATGTGCTTGACGATCGCCAGCCCCAGCCCGGTGCCGCCGGCGGCGCGGCTGCGGCCGGGGTCGGTGCGATAGAAGCGCCGGGTGAGGTGAGGCAGGTGCTCGGGCGCGATGCCTTCGCCTTCGTTGCGCACGGTCAGCACGGCCTCGTTGCCCTCGTGCGCCACGCCCACCACCACCGGCTTGACCGGATCGCCGTATTTGAGCGCGTTGTCGACAAGGTTGCGCACCAGTTGATCGAGCTGCTGGCGATCTCCCGCCACGGTGAGGCCTTCTTCAACACCGGCATAGATGACGCGGTGTGCACCATCGCTGTCGTTGCTGGTGGATTCGGCGATTTCCAGCGCGATGCCGCTTGCCAGCATCGCCAGGTCGATCGGATTGCGCGGCGGGTCGTGCTTTTCCGCTTCGATGCGCGAGAGCGCCATCAGGTCTTCGACCAGCGTCTGCAACCGCCTTGCCTCGCGCAGCACGATCAAGTGGAAGCGCTTGGATGTGGCCTTGTCGACCTTTGCATCGGGGTCGGACAGCGTTTCGATGTAGCCGATGATCGAGGCCAGCGGGGTGCGCAATTCGTGGCTGGCATTGGCGACGAAATCGGTGTGCGCACGGCTGATATCGGCCTCTGCCGTGCGGTTGACGAGTTCGATCAGCGAAAAGCGCGCATCGATCGGCACGCGGCTGACTTGCCAGATGCTGCGCGGCGCGGTCAGGCCCTTGACCATGACCGTTCCGGACGGCGTTTCGAGCAGTGCGATCGCCTCGGGGTGGCGCAAGGCCACCCGCGCATCCTGACCGACGACGTGCTGCCCCAGCGCCTCGCGCGCGGCGGCGTTGGCGCCGGCGATGCGGTCCTTGTCGAGCATCAGGATCGGCAGACCGAACGGTTCGATCAGGTCGATCATCATCCTGTTCGAGAGCACGCCGCTATCGGCTGCACGCGGTTCGATCTTCGCCTGGCGCCGTCGTAGCCACAGCGATCCGATCCACGCCACCAGCACCGCGATCACCAGGAACGGCTCGGTCCCGCTCAGCACGAGCACCAGCGCACCCGCCAGCGCGAGCGCGATCGGGGGCCAGTACAGGTCTTGCAGGCGGTTCATCGGCAGCAGGGGACCGGTTACGAAGGGAAGGCGGCGGCGCGAACCCGGGGCATAGCCATGCGATTGTGACAAGAGCAAGACGAGCGGCCAACTCTACGGGAGATTGGCGCGCCGCAGGGGCTGTGCCATGGGTGTAGCGACGGAATCGCGAATGGGAGAGTGACAATGACCGACGGTGCGGCGCAGCGACTGGCGGCCATGCAAGCGGCCCTGGCGCAGGACAGCGAGGCGTTCTGGCTGGCCGAAGCCACGCAGCGGCTCGACTGGAGCCGCGCGCCCACCCGCGCCGATGAAAGTTCGTTCCACCGGGAGGATTTCGGCGTGCGCTGGTTCGCCGATGGTGAACTGAACCTCAGCGTCAACTGCCTCGACCGCCACCTCGCCACGCGCGGCGACCAGACCGCGATCGTGTTCGAGGGTGACGAGCCGGGAGAAGGCCGCCGCATCACTTACCGCGAACTGTACGAGGACGTCTGCCGCTTCGCCAACCTGCTGAAAGCGCAAGGCGTGGTGAAGGGCGACCGGGTCACGCTGTACATGCCGATGATCCCCGAAGCCGCGGTGGCGATGCTGGCCTGCGCCCGCATCGGCGCGATCCATTCGGTGGTGTTCGGCGGTTTCAGCCCCGAAAGCCTGGCCGGGCGGATCGAGGATTGCGGATCGAAGCTGCTGGTCACCGCCGATGAAGGCTTGCGCGGGGCCAAGCACATTCCACTCAAGGCCAATGCCGACAAGGCGCTGGCGCACTGCCCGTCGATCGAAAGCGTGATCGTCGTGCGCCGCACCGGCCGCCCGGTGGCGATGGAGGACGGCCGCGACGTGTGGTGGCACGAACACCGCGACGCCATGGCGCCCGAATGCCCGCCCGAACCGATGAACGCCGAGGACCCGCTGTTCATCCTCTACACCAGCGGCAGTACCGGCAAGCCCAAGGGCGTGATGCACACCACCGGCGGTTACCTGTTCTGGGCGGCGTGGACTTTCGACCTGCTGTTCTCGGCCACCGAAAAGGACTTGTTCTGGTGCACCGCCGATGTCGGCTGGGTTACCGGGCACACGTATGTCGTCTATGGCCCGCTGGCGTGCGGGGCGACCACGGTGATGTTCGACGGCGTGCCCAATTACCCCGATCACGGCCGCTTCTGGGAGACGATCGAGCGGCTCAAGGTCACGGTGTTCTACACCGCCCCCACTGCGCTGCGATCGTTGATGCGCGAGGGTGATGCGTTTGTGCACAAGTACGATCGCTCGTCGCTGCGGTTGCTCGGTTCGGTGGGGGAGCCGATCAACCCCGAGGCGTGGGAGTGGTATCACCGCGTGGTCGGTGACGGCCGCTGCGAAATCGTCGACACCTGGTGGCAGACCGAAACCGGCGCCACCCTGATCGCGCCGATCCCCGGCGCGGTGAAAACCAAGCCGGGATCGGCCACGCTGCCGCTGCCCGGTGTCCACCCGCTGCTGGTCGATGCCGAGGGGCAGGAACTTCACGGCGCCACCGACGGCAACTTGTGCATCACCAAAAGCTGGCCCGGCCAGATGCGCGGCGTATGGGGCGACGAGGAACGCTTCTTTCAGACCTATTTCACCACCTATACCGGGCTCTACTTCACCGGTGACGGATGTCGGCGCGACGAGGACGGGTATTACTGGATCACGGGCCGGGTGGATGACGTCATCAACGTCAGCGGCCATCGCATGGGCACCGCCGAGGTCGAATCCGCGCTCGTTTCGCACGCCAAGGTGGCCGAGGCTGCCGTCGTGGGCATGCCGCACGAGATCAAGGGGCAGGGCATCTACGCCTATGTCACGCTGAACGCCGGCGAGCCCGACAGCGACGCCTTGCGCACCGAATTGCGCGCCTGGGTCCGCACCGAAATCGGCCCGATCGCCAGCCCCGACAAAATCCAGTTCGCCCCCGGCCTGCCCAAGACCCGCAGCGGCAAGATCATGCGCCGCATCCTGCGCAAGATCGCCGAGGGGGACGTGAGCAGCCTGGGCGACATCTCGACGCTGGCCGACCCGGCGGTGGTCGATGACCTGGTCGCGAACCGGGTGGGCTGAAGCGATGACTTGCACGCTCTGGCAAACCCCGCATTCGCTCTATTCAGGCAAGGTGCGCAGCTACCTCATCAAGAAGCGCATCGCCTTTCGCGAGGCCACGCCGTCCGATCCGCGCTTTGCGGACGAGGTGCTGCCCAGGGTCGGGCACAATGTGATCCCGGTGCTGGAATCCGCCGATGGCGAGGTGTGGCAGGATACCACCGCGATCATCGATGTGCTCGAAACGCGCCACCCCGAACCCGCCATCACCCCGCCCGGCCCGGTACAGCAAGTCGTCGCGCATTTCCTCGATGCGTTCGGCTCCAACTACCTGCTGCCGCTGGCGATGCATTACCGCTGGTCGTACCGTAACCGGCAGGAGCTGTTCCTGCGCACCGAATTCGCGCGCGCGATTTCGATCGGCATGCCTTACGAACAACGGCTCGAAACCGCCGCCAAGCTGATGACGCGGTTCGCCGGAATGCTCGGCCCGCTCGGGGTCACGCACGAAGTGATCCCGGCGATGGAGGCAGCCTACGCCGAACTGCTCGCCGTGCTCGAGGCGCATTTCCGCGTCTATCCCTACTTGCTCGGCGCGCGCCCTTCGCTGGCCGATTTCGGGATGGTGGCGCCGCTTTACGCGCATCTCGCGCGCGATCCGGTCCCGGCCATGCTGATGCGCACCACCGCCCCCCAAGTCGCGCGCTGGACCGAGCGGATGAACGCGGACGAGTTCGCAGACCCGGACTACCCCGATGCCGCCGCCGATCCGCTGTTCCCGGCAGACGACGCAATTTCCGCCACGCTCGAAGCCGTGCTCAAGGTCGCCTTCGAACAGTGGACGCCGGGCCTTGCCGCAGACGCCGCCGCGGTCGATGCCTGGGTGGCAGCCGAAGGCAACCCGCCCGCCGGAACCGTGGTTTCGAGGCAAGGCAAACGCTCGGTCCACCCCGACGTCGGCCCCGTGGAATATGCCTGGCGCGGCGTCACCATGCGCCGCGCCAGCCACGTCCACTCGCTGTGGCACCTGGCCCGCGCGCAAGCGCTGGCTGACGCGTTGCCACCCGCCGATCGCACACGGCTGGACGCCTTGCTCGACCGGACGGGCGGAACCGCGCTGATGGCGAAACGGCCTGCACGCGTTCTCGGGCGCGAAGGCAACGTGATCGTGCTGGCCTGATGGCTTTGTGGTCCGATCGACCACTTCGGATCGACGTCTTTGGATCGACGGCGGCGCGCGGGGATGGAGTGCGGGACCTCGCGCGCCGACGCCGAACCGGTCAGAAATGAAGCCCGATGCCGCCGATCACCTGTTGCTGGTCGCCAAGCTGGCTTGACGGGGTGTAACGATATTCGGTCTTGAGGTAGGCGCCGCCGCCCAGTCCGTATTCGCCGCCCACGCCCAGCCGCACGCCTTGCTGCGATCCCCTGGCGGTGGTGACGTTGCCGAGTGGGTCGGTGTAGCTGGATCGCACGTGCGTGTCGTTGAAGGCCACGCGCCCGTACAACAGCGCCGGCCCGGCCTGGTAACCCAGCCGCGCGCCGACATCGAAATCGTTGCGCAGCTTGCTGCACAACTGGTCGGATGCGGCCACCACGCCGCTGGCGCACTGCGAACCGGCGCCAAAATCGAGATTGGCGTCCACCCCGGCGATCACGTGACCGGCCAGCGCAACGTCATAGCCCGCGCCAAAGCCATAGATGCCATGTCCACCCCCGGTGCTGCCTGCGGGCGCGGTGCCGGTCTGGTCGGGGATCGAGAGGTGATCGTATCCGCCCTGCACTTCGACATGCGCACCGCCCACCGATTGGGCGTGGGCTGCCAGTGGGATGAAAGCAATCGCTCCGGCAAGGATTGCCGCTCGAATGTAAAAATGCGAATTGGCGACCTTATTATTAGTCATCGTGATGTTCCTTACACGAATGTGTCAATGCTTAGCCCCGGAGATTACCAATATGGCTGGCGAGTTACATCATCCTGACATGGCCATGTCGCGAATCGTCGCGGCGTTGTTACAACTGTTGCGAGATACGCCGCACTAGCCTGGTCCGCTCCGCAGCATCCCGCCGCGCGCTTCGGCGGTCCAGCGCTGATGGCGAAGCGGCCGAAGCAAGGCCTTGCGCGCGAGGCCAAAGTCAGCGTGCCGGGCTTAACGGCAGCGACATCGGCACGTCCGCCTATGCTGCCCGCAAGCACGGCGTGATCGGCCTGACCAAGGGCGCCGCCATCGACTATGCGCAGCAACGCCTTCGCGTAAACGCGCTCTGCCCGGGATATTGCCATTCGGAGATGGTCGATCCCTATGTCGAGGCAGACCCCGCGCTCTTCGCGAAGATCGTCAACCGCCACAGCGCGATGAACCGCCTGGGTGATGCGCACGAAGTGGCCGACGCGATTGTCCTGTCCTACAATGCTCGATCGTGGATAGAGTCCTTGGATGACCTGCCGTTCGATCTGCCTTGCCAAAACTGTCATTGTGCGACGCGACCGCGCCTTCACCTTTCGTTCCAGGACACCGTCACTTGCGTCAACATGTCACCTTTGCGCGTCGCCTTGGCGCAAGCGGAGGACCGGGGCATGATCGCGGGCATGGACCGCCGATTCGCTCTTTTCGCCGCGCCGCTGGCGCTGTTGCTCACTGGCGCCGCGCCGCATCGGGTGGTGCATGCGCCGCCACCAGCCCCGCTGCCCGACGCGGTACGGGTGGCGCTCACCACCACGCTGGGGCCGATCGTGGTCGAGGTGGATGTGAAGCACGCAGCCATTACCGCGACCAACTTCGTGCGCTATGTCGATCAGCGGCGGTTCGACGGGATCGTGTTCTATCGCGCGATGCACCTGCCGTGGGGTGAGCCGCCCAACGGGCTGATCCAGGCCGGCACGCAAGGCGATCCCAAGCGCATCCTCAAGCCGATTGTGCACGAACCGACCAGCCAGACCGGGCTGCTCCACAAGGCCGGATCGCTGTCGATGGCGCGGTTCGCGCCGGGTACGGCGACGGGGGATTTCTCGATCATGCTATCGGACCAGCCGGGGCTCGACGCCGATCCCAAGGGCACCACGCCCGATGCCCAGGCCGGGTTCGCGGTGTTCGGGCACGTGGTCGAAGGCATGGATGTGGTCCGCAAGATCTGGGACGCGCCGCTTTCGGCCACCAAGGGCGAAGGCGTGATGAAGGGCCAGATGCTGGCCGCGCCGGTGAAGATCGTGACGGCGCGGCGGGTGGCGGTTTCGGCTTCGAATTGATCAGGGTTTTGCCACGCCCTTCGCGCATTCGGCGCGCATCGCGGCCACGTCGCCTGGCAGCACCCGCGCATGGCGCACCGCGCAAGGCCTGCCCACATCGTCGGTCATCACTGCCAGCGGCAAGCCGAAACCGCGCCCGGCGATGACTTCGGCAAGGTCAAGCGCCACGTCGGGCGGCATGGCCTCGATGCCTTTTGCAGCAGCCAGCGTGCGGATCGGCCGATCGATCCAGCCAAGCACCAGACCTTTCGGGTGGGCGGCGATGGCCAGCGGTCCCAGATCGCGCAATTCGGCGATGCAGGGCGCGCACCAGCGGGCGCCGAACAGGACCAGCCGCGATGCGGGCCACGCCGCCGGAGGATGCCCGGCCCGCACGGGATCGGCGCCGGCCAGCGGCGCCATGGCCCACACCATCCCGATCAGAAATGCCACCGTCGTACGCAGGAACATTGACGCAACCTAGCCATGCGATCACGATCTCGCCATTGTAAAGCAATCGGCCAATGCAATCGTCTAAAGCAATCGGCCAAAGCCGCCAATCGAACCAGTGGAGAGTGCAGCGTGTTGGTATTGTCGATCCTTGCGCTGGCCGCTGCCCCCGTCGCCGCTTCCCCAGTTGCCGCACCTGACGCATCGGCTCCGCTGCAAGTCCAGTTCGATACAGCAACCAAAGCCTGGGAAGCCAACGACTGCGCCACCGCGCTGCCGATCTTCGCGCGGTTGGCGGTGGACCCGCGGATCAAGCCGGGCACCGTCCCCGCCGGCGCCATCGCCTTGCGCCAGGGCCAGTGCCTGGTGCGCACCGGTTCGACCGAAGAGGGCGAAAGCGCGATCGGGCGCGGCGTCGCAATCTTGCGCAATGGCGGGCCTGGGCTGGCCGCCGACGTTTCGCTGGGCGAAACCATGCTGGGCGACATCGCCGCGGAACGCTGGGACCATGATGCCGCAGTCGGTCACTACACAGCCGCGTTGGCGCTGGTGACCGGTGTCGACCGTATCGGCCCACTCAGCCGCCTGGCCAAGCTTCTGTCGTTCGACGGTGATGGCAAGGCGCTGGCCTATGCAGAGGAAGGCATGCGGGTTCTGGCCGCCATGCCCGCGCCGAACAAGTTGCAGCAGGCCGGTTTCCAAACACTGCATGCGCGCGTGTTGCTCAACCAGGGCCGTACCAAAGAAGCCTACACCGAACTCCAGCAGGTCTTGGGGCTGTCGGGTGGGCTGACCACCAAAGTCAGCATCGAACAGGCCACGATGCGCGCAGACCTGGCACAGGCGGCGCTGCTGGTCGGCCGGAAGGACCAGGCGCGGACCTACCTTGCCTATACCGGCGCCGGGCGCATTGCAGAATCGCCGTTCGCCATGGCTGCGGCGATGGACCTGCCGGCATGCGGGCCCGAAACGGGACTGGCGACCGAAGACGTGGCCATCGTAGAATTCGGCATCGGCGCCAACGGCACCGTCGATCATGCGCAAACCATCTATTCGCGCGGCAATTACGCAATGGCATCGGCGTTCGCCCGCGCGGTCAGCCACTGGTTCTGGGACCCCGACAGCCTGGCCAAGGTGCCGGCGTTCTACCGGCGTTCGACACGGGTCGAATTGCGATGCAGCGCCAGCGGCGGCGGCGTACCCGATATCAGCAGTCCATTGCGCCAGCGCTTCCTGAAATGGGCTTCGGCCCAGATCCCCAACGCCGATTTTGCCGACATGACGCGCCGCCGCGAGGTGGAGGTGATGCACCGCATCGTCGATGATGCCGATGCCCGTCACGATGCCGCCGGTGCCATCGCCGCGCTGGGTGTGCTCGCACTGGCCGAACCGGCGAGGGGCAAGCCCGCGCGCGACCGGATCGACCGTGCGCTGGCGCTGGCGCAATCCGCCAAGGCGCCGGCCGATGCGACCGGATTTCTGCGGCTGGCCAAGGCCGAAGCCGAACTCGCCGGGGACTTCGCCAGCCGGCGACCGGGGCGGATGACGATCGAGCGGATGGCGAGCGACACTTACGCTGCGCTGGCTCAGGATCCTGCTGCCGCGGGCGATCCCTTGCTGCAGGACACGGCGCTGATCCTGTCGCTGCCCCGCCTTGCAGTGCGCGGGCAAACTGCACCGTCGCAGGCCCTTCTGCGCCGTGTGGCCGATGACGAACGGGTGGGCAGCGGCCATCCGTTGCGGCAACTGGCGCTGCTCAAGCTGGCCAATCTTGCGGTGGTGGAACGCGATTTCCCCGCAGCACAGGGCTTTTTCCAGCGAACCGGGCTGAGCGAGGAACAATGCTCGCTGATCGGCCCGACCCCCGCACTGCGCAACGCCGGTGCGGCAGATAGCAAGTTCCCGGCAGAGGCGATGCAGATGGGCTTCGAAGGCTGGGTGCGCGTGGAATTCAACATCAATGCCGATGGCACGACGGGTGCGCCGCGTCCGACGATCGCCTATCCTCCGTTCGTGTTCGTGGAAGCGGCCTCACAAGTGGCGCGCGGTGTCCGTTACGAAGCCAGCTTCCGCCCAACCGGCGGGGCAGCCTGCAGCGCGCACAGTGAAACGATCCGTTTTGCGATTCCGCAAAACCATTGAGCGTCTGGATCATTCGCGAACCGGTGAATTCAGGATCGGACACTCCTGCGAAGCTTCTGATGAATTGGAGACGCCCTGCGGTAATCGAACCGGTGTTTCAGCCACGAACGGACTGAACTGGCGGTGCGGCTTCGGTTCCATACCCAAACCCGTTGCTGCGCGAAATCCTCGACTTGCCAGCGCCACATTGCCGCCTGGATCAAAGCCGGCACGATTGCCAGGAATGCGTTCCGGTTACTCCAGAGGGCGTCGACGCGATGAATATGCGTCAGCCCGCTATCATCACGGCGAAACTTGCGCTCTGTCGAGCGCGGAAAGGGCAAGCGATCGGGTCGGCAAGCCGGACGGTCGGGCGCAAGTACCCGTCGACCACGCACAATATCCGCCCATCGCGCGGTACAGGGCAATCTGGGTCAGGAGGCGTTCCTGCAAGCTGACCACTTGCGCATCTTCCGCGTTCGCAAGGAGTTGTTCGGCATCGATCTGCGTCAACAGATCCTCCTGCCCCTCGATGTACTGCGCACGGGCTAGGCGCGCGGTAAGGCGGGCCTCGTCGATGATCGTGCCGAGAAGCACAGCCCTTTCCCGGGCCGCGGCCTTCGTTTTTCGAAGATTTTCGACTTCCGACAGCGCCGCCAGGACCGTCGCGCGGTATTCTTCCACGGCAATGGCCTGATCGGCCTGCGTGACCTTGAGGTTGCTGCGGAGTTGACCGCGATTGAAGATCGGTGCGAGGACCGCCGCGCCGATCGTTACAGACTTCGTCAGGAGTCCGCCCGACACATCGGCCAGCAAGCCCTGCGCCGATATGCCGATCGACGGGAAGAACGCCGCCCTCGCAGCGCGCACATCGCCCTTGCTGGCGGCGATGATGGCTTCTCGTGCGCGGACATCGGGCCTCGCCGCAAGCAGCGCCGACGGCTTCGGCTGGGCAAGTTCAGGCACGGCGAAGGCGGTGATGCTGGCGGGCGCAGAGGTGAACGGGGGCGCCTCGGTGCCGCACAGCACGGCCAGTGCGGTGCGGGTCTGATCCAGCGCCTCGACCAGTTCGGTGCGGCTTCGTCGCAGGTTCATGACCCGCATCGACTGTTGGCCCAGATCGACCCGCGTCGCTGCGCCGGCCTGGTATCGGACGCGGACGACTCGCTCCAGTTCAACCGCGCGCGAAATGGTCTGGTCCTGGATTTCGACGCGGCGTGCCAGCGACGCCCTGAGCACCCAGGCTTGCGCGACATTGGTTTCGACTGCCAGCGTGACGAGTTCGTGCTGGATCTCTGCGGCTCTCGTGCGGGCGAGCGCGGCACTTTTCGCGCCGCCGATCCGACCGAAAGGATCGAGGTTCCATTCGAGATCCAGGCTGGCGAAAGTCGAGCGGAAATCGAAGCCCGATTGTGTCCTGGCTGACTCGCGGCTCGCGCCGACCGAAATCGAAATCGCCGGCAACGCAGCTTGCCGCGCCGCGCTCAGCAGCGCCGAAGCCCGGTCGACCCCGGCGGCGGCAATCGCGATATCGGTGTTGTGTGCCAGTGCGGTTGCGGTCAGCTCCGCAAGATCCCGCGACCCTAGAAGCGCGGCGATATCGGCAGGGACCGCCCGCTGCTCGGCGGGCAGGCTGTCAGCCTCGATGCTCCACTGGGCGGATTCGACTGGATGCACGCTGGCAAGCTGCGCGGTGGGAACGCAGCTTGCGCAGGAGAAGGCGATGACGAGGATCCCCGCCGGAACCTGACGGTACGACATGCCGCGGTGGTAGACAAAAGGCGTTAAGATAGCCTGAGCCATTGGCGTGCCGGGCTGAGCCCTTCATCGATAACGCCAGGTTTACCTTGTTTTCAGGCTTTGCGCCTAGCGGTCGTGGATTGAAGTATCGGAATCCGCGCGGGGCATGATCCAGGAACGTCTATTCAGACACGAGGTAATCGAGGCCGGCCGGAATCGGCTGGCCGGGACGGTGATTGCCGCCGTCCCGCCAACTTCGCGGCATTACACGCGGCTGGTGCTGTTTGCCGCGCTGGGTTTCCTGCTGATCCTCACGCTGGGCAGCTACGCGAGCACCGCGACGGTGCGCGGTCTGGTGGCCTACAACGCGGGCGTTGCCCGGATCTATCCACGCGCACCCGCCGAAGTGGTTGCGATCCATGTGCATGTTGGTGAGAAGGTCAAGGCCGGACAAGCGATTGCCACGCTCTCGGTCGCCCAGGGGCAGGGCGGTGTTGCACCCCAGCTTGACCAGATGGACCGGCAGAATTCCGAACTTGGCCGCCAGATCGAACTGGGCGTCGTCCAGACTGCATCGGCGATCTCGGCGCTTGAAGTGCAGCATGCCGGGATAACGGCCACGATCGGTTCGCTGTCGCGCCAGCAGCGCATTGCCAGCGAACAGGTCCGCATTGCCGACGCCGCCGTCAAGCGGGCCGAACGGCTGGCACGCGAAGGCGCTGGTACGCAGCGACAGATCGAGGACAGCCGCTCGGCCATGCTCGCCCGGCGGGCAGAGGCCGAGGTGCTTGGCGCGCAGATCATCACCGAGGGTAACCAGCTAAAGGCCAACGAAGCCGAACGCGGGCGTCTCAAGCTCGAAACAGAACGCAACCAGTCGGTCCTGCTCGGCCAGCGCGCATCGCTCTCGGAGCAGAAAGCGGCGCTGTCGCGCACCGCACAACTGGTGCTGACCGCCCCTGTCGATGGTGTGGTGGGCGATATCGGTGTCGAGATCGGCCAATTGGCCCGGCCCGAACGCACGGTCGCGTCGATCATTCCCGAGGGCAGCTCGCAGGAAATCTGGCTTTACGCTCCATCGCGCGCGGTTGGCGCCGCCCATCTTCAGCAACTCGTGCGCTTGCAGTTCGACGCCTTTCCATTCGAAAAATATGGTTCCGGGGCCGGCGTCGTGACCGAAATCGCCCAGGTTGCGACCGATCCGGCGAATGTCGATCCGGGGCTGGCGATTACCGAGCCCGTGTTCCGCGTCCGCGTGCGCATCAAGGACGTGTCGCAACGCTCGGAATTCACCGCGGCGAACCTGCGGCCGGGCATGACCCTGACCGGCAAGCTCCAGCTTGAGCGGCGCAATTTGTGGCAAGTGTTTCTTGGCCCCGTTTTCGAGACCTTCAGGTGATGGCAGAGTTCGAATGGCCCTGGTCGGGACGGCTCGACCCGATCCTGCAATCCGAAGCCGCCGAGTGCGGGCTGGCTTCGCTGGCGATGGTGGCGCGCTATCATGGCCACCGGGTCAACCTGGCCGGCTTGCGCCAGCTATTTCCCACCTCGATCAAGGGCATGACGCTGCGGCAAGTCATGGCCGTCGCCTCGCAACTGGAACTCTCGGCGCGCGCGGTGCGGCTCGAGGTCGAGGAGCTTGGCCAGTTGCGGCTGCCCGCGATCCTGCACTGGGATCTCAACCATTTCGTGGTGGTGGAAAAGGTCGATCGCGGCGGCGTCTGGATTCTCGATCCGGCGCTTGGCCGCAGGCGCATGTCGCCGGCCAAGGTGGGCCGCCACTTTACCGGTGTGGCGCTCGAACTGACGCCGACCGCCAACTTCGTGCGGCTCGAGGCACAGGTCAAGACGCGGCTGTCGGACTTGTGGAGCCATCTGCGCAACTTCCGCCCGGCGATCGTCCAGGTGCTGGTGCTGTCGCTGCTGGTGCAGTTGGCGGCATTGCTCGTTCCGCTGTTCATTCAACTGGTGATCGATGAAGCGGTGAACCAGGGGGACATCAGCTTCCTGACGCTGCTGCTGATCGGCTTCGGGTTTGTCTATATCCTGCAGGCCATTGCCCGCTTTCTGCGAAGCTGGGTCACGCTCTGCCTGGGCGAATCGCTGACGTTCCAGCTTGGCGGCAACATCGTGCGACACCTGCTGCGGCTTCCGATGGGCTTCTTCGAGCGGCGCCATGTCGGCGATATCCTGTCGCGGGTCGGGTCGATCCAGCCGATTCAGGAACTGCTGACGCGCGGGCTGGTCGATGCCGCGATCGATTCGACGCTGCTGATCGCAACCCTGGTGGTGATGGCCATGATCAGCCTGCCGCTCGCGCTGATCGTGGTGTTGTGCACATTGGTATATCTGGCCGGCAGCCAACTGGTCTATCCGACCATCAAGGTCAGGACCGAAGAACAACTGGTCGCGCGCGCGCAGGAAGAAAGCTACCAGATGGAAAGCCTGCGCGCGATGCGGGCGATCAAGCTGCACGGGTTCGAGGCCGAGCGCGAAGCCGGTTGGCGCAACCGCTATGCCGAGGTCATCTCCGCAACCTACAAGGCGCGCATGGCCGGCTTGCAGTTGGGCTTCTTCGAAGATCTGGTCTTCAGCTTCTCGTTCCTGATCACGGTGTTCATCGGGGCCCGCGCCGTCATCGACCAGCACCTGACCGTGGGCATGCTGCTGGCGTTCATGTCCTATCGCAGCAGCTTCACCTCGAGCGCGACCGCGCTGGTCCAGCAGTGGCAGAAATGGCGCCTGCTCAGCGTTCATCTCGAGCGTCTGTCGGATATCATCGGCGAAAAGAAGGAAGCCATCACCCACTCGAACCGCCGCGGCCCAGTCGGGAATGCGCCCGCCATCACCGCCAGAAATCTGACGTTTGCCTATGCATCGGATGATGGCCCGGTGCTCGACAAGGTCAACTTCACGATACCGGCCGGCGCGATGGTGGCGATCGTCGGTCCATCCGGTGCCGGCAAGACTACGCTGCTGCGGCTGCTGCTCGGGCTGCTGACGCCGCAATCGGGCACGCTGGAGATCGACGGATTGCCGCTCGGCCCGGCCACGATGGGCGATTGGCGCGAACGGATCGGCGCCGTGATGCAGGACGATTACCTGCTGTCGGGCACGCTAGGCGACAACATCTGCTTCTTTCATCCGCAACCCGATCAGGCGGCGATCGAGACCGTTTCGCGATATGCGCTGATCCATGACGATATCGCCAGGATGCCGATGTCGTACAGCAGCCTGGTCAGCGACATGGGCACCGCCCTGTCATCGGGCCAGCGCCAGCGGATCCTGCTTGCGCGCGCCATGTATCGCGATCCGGATGTTTTGTTTCTCGATGAAGGCACGGCCAATCTGGACGAGAAGACCGAGCATATCCTGGCGCAGCGGATCGCCGCCACGCCGATCACGCGGATCGCCGTTTCGCACCGCCCGGCGCTTGTCGCTGTCGCGCAGATCGTGCTCCATGTCGAAAACGGCAAAGTGACCCAGCGCGAACAGGGGCGGTCGGAAAATGGCGCGAGGCCGGACGATCGCGTCCAACAGGATGGCTGGAAGGCGAAGGCACCATGAACGACATGTCACCCGGGGGCGTCCACTTGCGCGCCGATCTGCGGATCAACCCCGAGATCGACATCCCGGCCTTGCAGGAGGTGTTCCGCCGCGACGGGCACGTGCGGATCGAGCGCTTCCTTTCAAGCGGGGCGCCGGATCTCTATCGCCATTTGTGCGACAGCCCCGATTGGATTCAGCTTATCAAGCACGACGAAGGGGCCCATGAACTTGCCTTGAGCAAATGGACGAGCCCACGGTCGCGGCAAAGGGCGCGGATCGAGCGCGCCATGTATGAACGGGCACGCGACGGCTTCCAGTACAGCTATTCTGCCTTGCGCATTCCGCCGCCGGGCGAACCCTCGCACGACCTTTACCTGACGGCACTGGCAACATTCATGCGCTCGCCCGAAGTGATGGGAGTGCTGGGGGCGATCACCGGCCTCGATGCGCCGCGTTTCACCGACGGCCAGGTCACGGCCTATGGCCCGGGAGACTTCCTGACCGGCCATGACGACGACCTCGCCGGTTCGGGCCGACAGGCCGCGTTCGTGCTGGGCCTGGCACCACAATGGCGCCCGGAATGGGGCGGACTGCTGTTGTTCCACGAGATCGGCGCGGTCGAACTGTCGGGCGTCGTGCCGCAGTTCAACACGCTCAACCTGTTCTCCATCCCGCGCTATCACAGTGTCAGTATGGTGATGCCGGCGGCACCGCGCCGCCGGTTTGCGGTTACGGGCTGGCTTTCGACCTGATCAGGGTGCTCAGTCCGGAGTGACGGTGGTCGAGCGAACGGTGATCTCGACTTCGACCAGGCATTCCACCGGCTTGGTCAGCACCTGCTCGGCAATCCTGGGATCGAAGAAATCGCGCAGGATCGGCGGTCGCTTTGCGGCAAGGTAGAACGCCGGGTCGCTGAGGAGTTCTTCCGTTGCACTTAGGCGCAGCTCATCCTTGCGGGTGACATGCTCGACAACGCACCAGGCGTGGGTAAGGCCGGCGCTGCGCAGGGCATAGGCGCGGTGATAGCCGTTCTGCAGCACCACGCGCGATTCGCTGCGCACCGCGCTCAGGAAATTGGAGCCGAAGCCGACCGATATGCCCAGCATTGCAGCCGCGGGGCCGGGCAGCGTTACGCCAGCCAGATCCGGATCGTGCAGCAGGATCGTGTCGTGCGCCCGAAAGTCGCTTGATGGCGAGCTGAATTGATAGCGGTTGGCGGAGAGTCGCTGGATTTTGACGGGTGCCAGATCGCGCTCGATCGGAAGGCAGAAGCGGAACAGTTGTGCCGGTGTCGGTTTCGCGCCGAGGCGCTTGGCGATGGCATGCGAAAAGCCGTTCTCCACCTGGATCTGCGAGACGACAAGCTTGTCGAGCTCAACCAGTTCGATGCTGTAGGGCAGGATGTCGAACGAGCTGCGGAACCACGCATGGTCTTCGAGCGTGGCCGCCAGTCCGGCAAGGCGCTTGTCGAGCGGCTTGCACGAAATGCTGTCCGCAATCCCGGCCTCGTCCTGCTCGAGCTGGTAGTAGAGGTCATTGGCTTCGCGCCACCGCGTGGCGAGCATGCGGGGATCAGCCTTGTCCCCCCCGATGACCTTCTTGCGATAGAAGCTGAGATAATCCTCAAGGTGCGGTTGCCCGCGCAGCCAGACCATCGAGCGTGCTGCGCCCGTGTCCGAGGTGCCGCAATCCTGCTCGCCTTGAAAGGCCTTGGCGTCATACTGGTAAGTCATCCGCCGTGCTTAACAGGCTTGTCTTACCCAAGTGTAAGGGCGGGAGATGCACCCCCGCCCCACAACTACGCCCAGATCGAACCGATCGGATCGCTCAGTGGCACTTCATGCTGTGCTTCTTGGACTTCGACTTGGCCTTGCTGTGCTTGGCCAGGCTGCGCTTCACCTTCGACGAGCTGCTGCATGAGGGTGGCGTCGGCGAGCTACCACAGCCGCAAAGGCCGAAGATGCCAGCACCATAAACCTGTTCAAGTTCGTCCATGTTAAGATCGCGCATCGGATGCTCCTGCCTCACATCGGGTTGATGTGTGAAAGCGCCTGCATCAAAACAAAGCGGCTGTCGGTATACAGATGTAGTTAATATCGTAACCGTCCCTCTTTGGAACGACGAGCCGCCAAGTTGTCAACAAGCGTACAAATGAAGTTTGGGATCGGCATTCAACAGGAGGTCAGAGAAATTACGCGCGTTTACACCCGCAAGGGCTTCAGTGAGGCAATCGCGCTGCCAAAGTGCATTCGAGACTGCTGGCGACGCTGTTGCTGCCACCTGCCGGATGGCCATCGGGCCGCAGTACCCTGGCGCGCCAGCATCGAGAGCCAAGGGCCAAGGGCCAAGAGCAGGCAGCCATCGGCCAGAGATGGTTTGGGCGACGAATGCGAAAGTCGGATGGGTTGGACGAATCTGCATTGCAGTGGGGTCAGCCATTTTATTCGGCTGGTGACCCCAACGGGAATCGAACCCGTGTTTCAGCCGTGAGAGGGCCGCGTCCTAACCGCTAGACGATGGGGCCGCGCCGACGTTTGTGATGCCGGGCTCTGCCCTTGGGGGCAATGCCGGGCCTCGCGGTTGCCTGCGAAGCAGTAATGGTGACCCCAACGGGAATCGAACCCGTGTTTCAGCCGTGAAAGGGCCGCGTCCTAACCGCTAGACGATGGGGCCAGTTCGGCGAAACGCCGTTGGCAAGGTGTGCGCCCTTAATTGGGGGTCACGGGAACGTCAAGCATGATCGGGAAAACTTCCCTTTCAGTCAGCAAATGCCGCGTCCTCGAGATGGAGTTCGGCAGCGGGCCGCGTGCCCCAATCGTCGATCTTCGGCCGGCCGGCCAGCCACAGCTTGCGTCCGCTGATGCCGTGGAGCAGTGTCTGGCCCAGCAGCGTCTCGGCCGCGCGGAAGGCGATGGCCTTGAAGCGCCCGCCATCATCACCGCTCACGATCAACCGGACGTGATCGGTGCCGACCAGATCGGCCTTGAGCAGCCGTACCGGCCCAACCACAACGCGCGGGCCGGGCCAGCCCATGCCGAACGGGCCGGCTTGTTCGAGCGCTTCGATCAGTTCGGGATTGAGCCCGCGCGGGGTTACCGACAGGTCGACCGGCAGCGCGTGGTTGCCTTGCGCCGCAGCCACATCGCGCGCCAGTCGCTCGTCGAGCCACTCGCCCAGTGCAAGGTGCCCGCCACGCGCCACGGTCAGCCCGGCCGCCATCGCGTGGCCTCCGCCGGCGTTGAGCAGGCCCGCATCCTTGGCCGCAATGATTGCCGCACCCAGGTCCACGCCGCTTACCGAGCGACCCGAACCCTTGCCGTGGCCCGCCTCGTCGGTTTCCAGCGCGATCACCACAGTGGGCTTGCCGGTCTTTTCCTTGATCCGTCCGGCTACGATGCCGATCACGCCAGGATGCCAGCCAAGCCCTGCCACCACCACGACCGAGCGATTGTGCTGCGCGGGCAGTTGCGCTTCGGCTTCTTCTTGAACCAGCTTTTCGATCGACCGGCGTTGTTCGTTGAGATCGGACAGACGCGCGGCGATCTCGCGGGCCTCGTCGGGATCGCGCGTGGTCAGCAGGCGGACACCCAGGTCCGCTTCGCCGACCCGTCCGCCGGCGTTGATGCGCGGGCCGAGCGCAAAGCCCAGGTCGCTGCACGTCGGTGCGCGGCTGAGCCGGCTGGTGTCGATCAGCGCGGCCATGCCGATGTTGTCGCGCCGCGCCATGACCTTGAGCCCTTGCGCCACCATCGCACGGTTGAGTCCGCGCAATTGCGCCACATCGGCCACAGTGCCGAGCGCGACAAGATCGAGCAACGCCATCAGGTCGGGCTCCTGACGCCCCTTTAAAGCCCCACTGGCGCGCAAGCTGCGTACGGTGGCCACCGCGAGCAGGAAGGCCATGCCCACTGCCGCCAGGTGCCCGTATGCGGCGGCCTCGTCGCTTTCGTCGAGCCGGTTTGGGTTGACCAGCGCCGCCGTCACCGGAAGCACCGACGCGCACTTGTGGTGATCGACCACGATCACGTCGACCCCGACGTCGTGCGCGGCGGCCAGCGCCTCGTGCGCCATCGCCCCGCAATCGACCGTGACGATCAGGCTCGATCCGGTTTGCGCCAGCTTGACCAAGGCCTCTCGCGAAGGGCCATAACCTTCGAGCAGGCGATCGGGGATGTAATGCGCCGCCTCCACGCCCAGCGATCGCAGCAGCAGGATCAGCAGTGCCGCGCTGGTTGCGCCATCGACGTCGTAATCGCCATAAATGGTGATCCGTTCACCCGCGAGCACGGCTTGCGCCAGGCGTTCGGCGGCTGCGTCCATGTCGCGGAAGATCGACGGATCGGGCAGGAATTCGCGCAAGGTCGGCTTGCGGTGACGGGGCAGGTCATCCCGCGCCACGCCCCGCGCCATCAGCATCTGGTCGACCAGGTCGGTGCCGAAGGCCGCGGCGTTGCCGTCACCGATGGCGTCACCGGTTCCGGAGGCCAGGTCCATGTTGCCGCCGCGCCAGCGCCACTGCTGGCCAAGGATCGAACGGGTATCGGCGCTGATTGCGGGCATGGCGTGGCGCTATCGCAGTTGCGCGAGCGAGGGAAGAGGCGCGCGGGCAGGGTTGTGGACCGACTTGCGCGAATGGGCGACAGCCTTGACATGCGCTTGCCGCGATGGTCGCATTGCGCTCGTGCAGGAACTCGCGTTTTATTTCGGGGCAGCTGTGCCGATGCGTCCGGACCAGAAGGCCTGATCGGCGTGCTCGCGATCGTCTGGCACAGCCGCACCGGCGCCGCGCGCGCGATGGCCGAAGCGGCATATACCGGCGCCTGCGAGGCCGGCGAGGCGGTTCTGATCGCAGCCGAATCCGCTCAGCCCGAAGCGCTGCTGTTGGCGGATGCGTTTGTGTTTGCCTGCCCCGAAAACCTTGCCACGATGTCGGGGGCGATGAAGGAATTTTTCGATCGGTGCTACTATCCGCTGCTCGGGCGGATCGAGGGCCGCGCTTATGCCACGTTGATCGCAGCCGGTTCGGATGGATCGGGCGCGCAAGCACAGATCGATCGGATCGCCACCGGTTGGCGGTTGCGTCGCGTGGCGGAACCGCTCATCGCCATAACGCACGCGCAGACGCCCGAGGCCATCCTTGCGGCCAAGCGTGTCGATGCCGCGACACTGGCAAGCTGTCACGAAATGGGACAAGCCCTGGCCGAAGGACTGGCACTGGGCGTTTTCTGAAACGAATGCGCTTCATTAGTTCGTTATGGATGAAGTAGGCCATTGCAGAAGCCGCTCGGATTTGAGCGTTATGTCAATCGTTTGGTAATGGGGCGGGGCGATGTTCTCTTGAGTGCGACGGGTGAATTCGAGCGTGGGACAAGGCTGGCGTGCCTGCTGGTCGAAACCGATGCTCGCCCCGACGCGGCGGGAGTTGCACGTTTGGCCGAACTTGGGGCTTTTTCGATTTCGAATGCCATGTCTGCCGATGCCGGCTGGGTGGAATTGTTGAGCGACGGGTTGACCTTCGACCTGGCAGGCCTTGCGCCTGGTCCGGTGATAGCGGCGCCAACGCTTGCCAACTGGTACGGCGTCAAGCCGGTGCCCGACGGTGCCGCCGCGATCACGCTGGCAGTGGGGCCGCATCTGGCCGGGGCCGAGCATCTGCTGCCGGTCGTGCGTGTGGCCGCAACGCTGGTGGCGTCGCTTTCGGCACTTCCCGGCGTACTTTCGGTGTCCTGGCTGCCGGCCGATTGCGCCACACGCCCGGACTGGTTCGCAACCGCCGTCCAGGCGTGGGTCAAGGGTGGCCCGTTCCCCGCGCTTGCGCTGTCGGCGCTTGAACGCGGCGAGCAGGGAACGTTGGCCAGCCGTGGGCTGGACTTCCTGATCGGGCATGACTTCCGGTTGACCGGTTGCGGCGATCTTGCCCCCGACGATGCCGCGCGCATCGCCATCCGGCTGACCGATTGGCTGGTCGCCCACGGCGCTCCTGCCACCCCCCGCGACGTTGAGCTGGAAGGTGCCGGATCGGTGTGGATATCTTGCGAACCCGGCGGCATGATAGAGGCGCGCCGCAGGTGATGGTTCGGCCACGGTCCGTCGTTCGCGACAGGCCGGGGCCGATGCCTTTCAGCTCGGTTAACCGACCCGGTTTACCAACCCACCGGCCCGGTCTCCAACGCCATCACATTCTACCGCGCCAGGTACAGCGCGAGCGGGGTTTCGCGAGGATGTTCGCCGCGCTCGGTCCCGAACCGGTCGGCATGAACGACTTTCGCCGCAACGGGCTGCTGCTCCCATCGAACGAGATCGAGGCGATGCGCATCGGCCTTCCGCTGCACCGCGGACCCCACGCCATCTACACGAAGATGGTCATCGAACGGGTGGGCGAGATCGAGCGCGAGTGGAGTCGCAGCCACGGGCATGTCGCGTGGGTCGGAGCGCTGGTCGCGCTTGACGCGCTGCAAAAGGCGCTGCGGCGCGAGTTGCTCGATCCGGCCTGCTGGCGTTCGAGGCCGCTCAACCGACGCGATCCCGCGCTCAATTTCAGCCATCTCGATGCGATGGCCGAGGCGCTGTGGGGCGCGACTGACGAACCGCTCAGCGCTTGAACGGAGCGGTGTTGGTTGCCAGCGCGGCGATCGCCTCGTGATATTCAGCCGCGAACCGATCGACCCGCGCCGCCACCGGTTCGACCGCGTCGATCGTGCCGATGCCCTGGCCCGAACCCCAGATGTCTTTCCATGCCTTGGCTTCGGTGTTGCCGCCCGAACCGAAGTTCATCGCGGTCGGGTCGCTGACCGGCAGGTTGTCGGGGTCCATCCCGGCGTTGACGATGGAGGAGCGCAAGTAATTGCCGTGGATGCCGGTGAACAGGTTCGAATAGACGATATCGCCCGCCGAACTCGCCACGATCGCGTCCTTGTAGCCCTGCATGGCGTTGGCTTCCTCGCACGCGATCCACGCCGAGCCGATATAGGCGAAGTCCGCGCCCAGCGCTTGCGCCGCCAGGATCGAACGCCCGTGCCCGATCGCGCCAGACAGCGCGACCAGCCCGGTGAACCACTGGCGGATTTCCTGCATCAGCGCGAACGGCGATTGCATGCCCGCGTGACCGCCCGCGCCCGCCGCCACCGGGATCAGCCCATCGGCGCCCTTTTCGATGGCCTTGCGCGCAAAGCGATCGTCGATCACGTCATGCAGCACGATCCCGCCCCAGCCGTGCGCGGCGTTATAGACGTCCTCGCGCGCGCCGAGCGAGGTGATCAGCAGCGGCACCTGCCACTTGGCGCACATCGCCATGTCCTCGTCGAGCCGGTTGTTGGTGCGATGAACGATCTGGTTGACCGCGAACGGCGCCGCCGGCGCTTCGGGATGATCGCGGTTGTGCGCGGCCAGTTCCTCGGTGATGCGGTGCAGCCATTCGTCCAACTGGCTGATCGGCCGCGCGTTTAGCGAGGGAAAGCTGCCGACCACGCCCGCCTTGCACTGCGCAATGACCAGCTCGGGCGTCGAAATGATGAACAGCGGCGAGGCAATCACCGGCAGGCGCAGATTGGCAAAAAGCGAAGGCAGCGGCATCGGGTTCTTTCGGGTTAAGCGATCGATTAAGAGCGCACTTAGGGGGCCGGGCGAGGGCTGTCAAAGGGCCGATGGGGCAAGGCACAAGGTGACATGTTGACGCAATTGACGGTGTCCTGGGAGGAAAACGCCGGGCGGCCACCTTGGCGCTTAACAGCAGACAGTTTAGGTGCTTTGGAGCGCCATGAATCGGCTTTTGCACAAGCCGGACGATGTAGGAAAGGGCTGATTGGCGCCACTGTTGCCAACGCTTCGTCGGCATCGGCATCGCCGCCATGTGCCTGGGGGCCATGGTGGAACGCAGCAGATGTCTCGGTTGATCGCTTGCCTTCAGGGAAGCGGGATTTAGGGGGCGAGGTCGGGGTAACATTTGTTTGGAGTGCGGTTCCCGCCCAATTGCCGACATTGGCCGCGTTCGGCATGGTCGCGTTATGAGACTCCCCCGGTTCTTCATCGTCGCAATCCTCGCTGGAATGGGATCAGCGTGCTCGCCGTTAATCTCATCAACGGATTGCAAAGGCATGTCTCATCCGCTTGCGGTGCAATTGGCGCAACAACAGAAGCGAGGAATGCTGAGCCGCTCTGTCCGATCTGAGCAGGAAAACTTCGCGTCTGATACCGCCACAGTCGCCGAGGACCCTACAAGTTACGTCGCGAAGGTTAGCTTTACGGGCAAGGATGGTCAGAAGCTCATCGGATTAATCGATGAGGACTGCTACGTCGGGTGGACAATGAAATGACCGCTTTCCTCCAGTGCCTGCCGGATGGCGGTCAGAGCTACCTTCCGATCCTAATCTTAGATTGCACCCATCGCCTTCAAAAAAATGTGCAAACCTCGCGGCCCATCGCACCGCGCCGGGGACCTGCTTCGGTGCCACTGCATCGCAATCACAATTGCGTGTGGCCTGACCCTCGGTCCGCGCAAAATTCGGGGACTTGGCGACCAGTCGCCCCACTCAGGATGACGCGCCTGGCTTGGCCGCCTCGCTCGCCTCAAGCTCGCTTTCCTTCACGCCCAGCAGCTCAGCGAGGCGTTTGCGTTCGGAGGGGGTGAGGTCGTTCATGTGCTTGCGCTTGGGCAAGTCGGCGGTGCTGTCGGAGACCTTTTTGATCAGGTCGGGCATCTGTTTCATCATCTTGGGCATGAAGGCCTGCATTGCCGACATGACTTCGGGGTCCATGAAGATCGTCATCGCATCTGCCGCATAGGCCTTGCCCGAAGGCGTGGCGAAGAACGCGTTCATGTCGGCGAGTTGCTGCGCGGTGAAGCGGCGAGCGTAGGCATTGGCGAGGCCATCGCGCATGGTCGGTTCGAAGCTGGCCATCATCCCGCCCATTTCGCGGAACATGCCCGTCATCATCGCCTGCGTGCGCCTTTCGTAAGCGGGATCGAGGATTTCCATGATCTGCTTGATCGTACCCGGCCCCATTTCGGCGACCTTTTCCTGGCTCAATCCAGCGATCCCGGCCAGATCGCGCAACGGAATCTTGCCCACGCCGCCCATGATCTGCGGGATCATCGTGGTCAGGGTGCCGTCCATGATCCGCGCGTAAGTACCTACCGGGAATATGGAATTGACTGTCGTGCGTGCGATCGCCAGCCGCGCCGGATCGACTGGGGCCGGGGCTGCTGCTGGCGCAGTGGCAGGCGCCTCAGCCAGCGCGGGGGAGGCGGTGCAAAGGCTCGCCGCCAGCGCGGCGCCGAACATCCAGCGTGTCATCTCAAATCCCTCCTTGCTGTTCTTGCCCGGCCTTAGCCGTGTTCAAGCAGGTGTTCGATCCCGTAAACGCGCGCGGCGGTGCCGGCGAATAGCGCGGTCTTTTCCTCGGCCGAAGCCCCGTGCGCCAATCGTTTGAGCGCGTTCCACAGCGTGGCGTAGCTGGCACCCCATTTGTCGACCGGGTAATTGCTCTCGAACATCGCACGGGTGGGGCCGAAGGCATCGATGCAGGTTTCGATGTAGGGCCGCCACATCGCCGCAAGGGTCTCGGACGATAGGCCGGCTTCGGGGCCGTGATCGGGCATGCCGGCGAACGACATGGCGAGCCCGCCCAGCTTGATCGTGACGTTCGGGCATTCACCCAGCGCCTTGATCGAAGTGCGCCAGGTGTCGAACCGTTCGTGCAACTTGCCGTGGTAGCTGGCCATGCCGAGCGGGCTGCCGCAGTGATCGAGCACGATCGGCTGATCGGGGAACGCGCGCGCCAGCGACAGCACATCGCCCAGTTGCGGTTCGAGCAGCCAGGCATCGAAGGTCAGGCCCATGCGGCCAAGGTGGGCAAAACCTTCGCGGAAGGTGGCATCGAGGTAGAGGCCGGGCGCCGAATTGAGCGAGCCCAGTACGTTCGGATCGGCGTCCCAGGATGCGCTGTGACGGATGCCCTTGAAGCGTGGCGAGGCGGATCGAAGCGCCTCAAGCACTGGTGCGGCGCCATCGCCCAAGCGCAAATCGGCGTGGCCGATGATCGCCGCACACAATCGGCCAGGCCCGTAAAGCCCGCTCGCGCTTTGCGCCGCGACGCCGTTGACGTACTCGACCTCGCCCACGACCTTCAGCGCATCATTCGCGTCAGCGCGGTAGAAAGCGCCACATTCCATGAACACGGTGCCGATCACGTTGTGGCCGCCGGTAACATCGGCGTAGAGATCGCCGAACGTGTAATAGGCCGATCGAGCGATCGCTTCGATGAACGGATGGCGCGGTTCGGGGAAGTGGCTCAGCAGCGGCCGCAAGTCCCACAAGTGGTGGTGCGGATCGATGATCTTGAGATCGGGTTCGAGGATCGCTTCGCCAACAGTCTGTTGGGGGGTCGTCTCGGCCATCGGGTCCTGCTCCACAATCGCGCCGATGTTGCGGCGTCAGGTCACGACTATGGAGCAGCGTTACCGATCAGCCAAGCGCGGCGTTGGCGGCGGAAAGCACCGCGCGCACGCTGGCGGTGGCCACGTCCTCATCGATGCCCACGCCCCACACCGTTGCGCCGGTGGCGGTCCGGCATTCGACATAAGCCGCCGCGCGTGCGTCCGAGCCCTGGCCGATCGCGTGTTCGGCGTAGTCCTTGACCTCGAACGCAACTCCGAACGCCTCGGCCAGCGTTGCCACCACCGACGAAATCAGCCCGTTGCCGCGGCCCGAGACGCTGCGTTCGTGCCCATCGACGCCGATCTTCCCAGCGAAGATGCGCGTACCGTCGCTGGCGCGGGTTTCCTCGTAATCGATCAGGTGCAGCGCCTGTGGTTCGCCGAGCCGGTAGACGCGCTGGAACACGTCCCAGATGTCATTGGCAAACAACTCGCGCCCCGCCGAATCCGCCAGTTCCTGCACGTGGCGCGAGAAGTGCGCCTGCATCCGCTTGGGCAGTTTCAACCCCTGGTCCTGCTCGATCACCCAGGCGAAGCCGCCCTTGCCGGACTGCGAATTGACCCGGATCACCGCCTCGTAATTGCGCCCCAGGTCGGCCGGGTCGATCGGCAGGTAGGGCATTTCCCACTGCGGATCGTTCTTCGCCTCCATGTGCGCGAAGCCCTTCTTGATCGCGTCCTGGTGGCTCCCCGAAAACGAGGTGTAGACCAGTTCGCCCACGTAAGGATGGCGCGGGTGGATGGGCAACTGGTTGCAGTATTCCACGGTCTTGGCGATTTCGTCGATGTTCGAGAAATCGAGTTCGGGATCAACGCCTTGCGTGTACATGTTGAGAGCGACTGTGACGAGATCGCAGTTGCCGGTACGCTCGCCATTGCCGAACAGGCAGCCTTCGACGCGATCTGCGCCGGCCATCAGCCCCAGTTCGCATGCGGCGATGCCGGTGCCGCGATCGTTGTGCGTGTGGAGCGAGATCACCACCGCATCGCGGTTGGGGATCAGCCGCCCGAACAGTTCGATCTGGTCGGCATAGATGTTGGCCGTCGCGCATTCGACCGTGGCGGGCAGGTTGAAAATGATCGGTTTTTCGGGCGTGGGCTGGAGCACGTCCATCACGGCCGCGCAGACTTCGACCGAGAATTCCACTTCGGCGGTGGAGAACGTCTCGGGGCTGTATTCGAAGCGCCAGTCGGTATCGTGATACTTGGCCGCCTGGTCGCACAGGACTTTGGCGCCCTCGATCGCGATCTCCTTGACCTGCTCCTTGCTCATCCCGAACACGATCTTGCGCCACGCAGGCGAGACCGCGTTGTAGAGGTGGACGATCGCGGTGCGGCTGCCCTGAAGGCTTTCGAACGAGGTTTCGATCAGGTCGCGCCGCGATTGCGTCAGCACCTGGATGATCGTGTCGTCGGGCACTTTGCCGTTGCGGACGAGGCCGGAGATGAAATCGAAATCGGTCGCGCCCGAAGCCGGGAAGCCCACTTCGATTTCCTTGACGCCCACCTTCAGCAGCAAGTCGAAGAAACGCATCTTCTTTTCGGCGCCCATCGGGTCGACCAGCGCCTGGTTGCCGTCGCGCAAGTCGGTCGACAGCCAGCGCGGGGCCTTGGTGATCTGCTGCGACGGCCACTTGCGGTCGGGCAGATTGATGGCTGGGAAGGGGCGGTATTTGGGCGAAGGGTCGCGCAGCATCGTCATCGTGCGGGCTTTCGAACTGATTTATCGAAGGAACTGGTCGGCGGATCGGAACCCTTGGGCGCCGCGCGCGCCGCAGATGCGTCGCGTCAGCTCACGCCCAAGGGCGGATAAGTCGCAGGGTAAGGCCAAGCCGCAAGGTCATTGCGCCAAGCCTATGGCCAACTTGCCGGTTGTTGTCCAGAGTTGCGATCGACAGAATCGAGTGGGGGAATGCCAGATGACCGACGCAATCAGGCCGTTCACGCTGGCCATTCCACAGTCCGATCTCGATGACTTGCACCGCCGGATCGACATGGCGCGCTGGCCCGAGCGCGAGACGGTGGACGATTGGTCGCAAGGCGTGCCGCTCGCGGCCTTGCGCGATTTCGTCAACCACTGGCGGCACAGCTACGATTGGCGGCCGTGCGAGGCGTGGCTGAACCAGACCGGCCAGTACATCACCGAAATCGACGGTGTGGATATCCACTTCCTCCACGTCCGCTCGAAGCATGCGAATGCCACGCCGCTGGTACTGACGCATGGCTGGCCGGGATCGGTGCTCGAATTTCGCGGCGTGATCGCGGCGCTGACCGATCCCGAGGCGCATGGCGGCAAGGCCGCGGACGCGTTCCATTGCGTGGTCCCGGCGCTGCCCGGCTACGGCTTTTCGGGCAAGCCGACCGCTTCGGGCTGGGGTGTGGAGCGGATCGGGCGTGCGTGGGGCACGCTGATGGAGCGGCTGGGCTACACCCGCTGGCTGGCGCAAGGCGGCGATTGGGGTGCGGCGGTGACGACCGCGATCGGCGTCCAGAAGGTCGAAGGCTGCGCGGGCATCCACCTCAACATGCCGATTGCGCGGCCCGAGGCGGAAGACCTTGCCAATCCCGGGCCAGATGAACTTCGCGCGCTGGCGGCCTTGCAGCACTACCAGCAGTGGGATTCGGGCTATTCGACCCAGCAGCGCACCCGCCCGCAGACGATCGGTTACGCATTGGTCGATTCGCCGGTGGGGCTGGCTGGCTGGATCTACGAGAAGATGTGGGCCTGGACCGACAACAACGGGCGGCCCGAGGATGCACTCACCCGCGATGCGATGTGCGACAACCTGATGCTGTATTGGCTGACGGGGGCAGGCGCCTCGTCGGCGCGGCTCTATTGGGAAAGCTTCGGCAGTTTTGCGCCGCAAGTGATCGAACTGCCGGTGGCGGTCAGCCAGTTTCCCAAGGAAATCATCCCCGCCGCGCGCAAATGGGCGGAGCGGGTGTTTCCGGCGCTGGCGCACTGGGGCGACATGCCGAAGGGTGGCCATTTCGCGGCGTGGGAACAACCCGAAGCGTTCGTGGCCGAATTGCGCGCGGGGTTTGCGACGATGCGCTGACCCCGCGCCGCACTTCTACTTCTTTTCGAACGCTGCGGTGATATCGAGCCGTACCGCATCCGAAATCAGCGGCACGTAGCCGGCAAGCCCGAACACCGAGCGCCTGATCGTGGTGCTGCCGTGGAAGCCGACGGTCAGCGCCTTGGTCATGCCCATGCCGGCGCCCGAAAAGTTGGCGGCGATCGTCACCGGAGCGGTCACGCCGTTGAGCGTCAGGTTGCCGGTGATCGTTGCGCTGCGGCCGCCCGGCAGGACCTTGACCGCGGTCGACACGAAGTGCGCGTCGGCCTGGTCGGGGCCGAAGAAATCGGGCTTGCCGCCGTCCTTGCCCGGGCGAAGCAAGTGCGCGGTCAACCCGGCGTTGGCGGTGGTGACTTTCGAGACGGGGATCGTCACGTCGAGCTTCGCCGCCGCGGGATGCGCCGGATCGAGCACCAGTGTGCCCGTGGTCATCCCGAAAATGCCGAAATAGTCATTGAACCCGAGGTGGTTGACCTTCCAGCCGATCAGCGTGTGGTTGGGATCGACGGTGTAGGTGCCGGCGGTGACGCGCGCCGGCAGGGGCTTGCCCGGCTGTTCCATCGGCATCTGCGCGGCGCCCGGCGCGGCGAGCGCGAGCAGGGCCAGCGGGGCAAGCATGGCCGGTATCATGACGCGGATGGCGGGGGTGAACTTGGGCATGGTTTTCTCCGGACGGGCGTGAACCACATGCATGGCGCGGCGCGGATCGCCGGGCAAGCTGCAAGTGCCCAGCCGGGATGAAGCCGGATGGCCGGGCCGGTCAGCCGCAGCGCAACGAACCGATCCGGCCGTCTTCGACCACGATCACGTTGAGCCGGTCCGCCTGAAAGTCCTGCGTAACCGCGGTTCCGGGCCTGATCCAGCGAACGGCCCGCTTGCCGATCACCGCTGCCAGCGCGGTGCGGACTGCGGGATCATCAAGCCGGCCGATGAAGTGGTGCGCCCTGGCTGACTGGCAAGTATCTGTGTTGGTGGCAGAAGCTGAGTCCGAACCGGCTGGCGCTTCGACCAAAGCGGCGCTGGCGTTGATCATGGTGGTATCGGGAGCGGCCTGTTCGGCTTGCTGGCCAGCGCGCCCGCACCCAACCAACGCTGCGACAAGCGCAACGCATCCGAGTCCCAGGTGAAACCTGGTGCCCATTTTGCAGTCCTTCCCCAATTGGCCCGGGGTTAGACTAGCGAAATATCCATATTGGACGCAATAACTTATTGACGTCCGCGGCGCACCGAACCGGGACGGTTTTGCAAGATTCTTGCGTAACCCCCGAGCGAGCGGCAAACCGCCAGCCCGGGGGTGGCAAGGATCGGGTTCAGTTCTTCGCCTTGTCTACCAACTGGTTGGCGCCGATCCACGGCATCATCGCGCGCAGTTGAGCGCCGGTCTTTTCGATCGGATGCGCTTCGGCGGCCTTGCGCGCGGCCTTCAATTCGGGCTGCCCGGCGCGGTTGTCGAGCACGAAGTTCTTCACGAAACGGCCCGACTGGATATCGGCCAGAACACGCTTCATTTCGGCTTTGGTTTCGGCGGTGATGATGCGCGGGCCGGTGGTGATATCGCCGTATTCCGCCGTGTTGCTGATCGAATAGCGCATGTTGGCGATGCCGCCTTCATAGAGCAGGTCGACGATCAGCTTGGTTTCATGCAGGCATTCGAAATAGGCCATTTCGGGCGCGTAGCCGGCTTCGACCAGCGTTTCGAACCCGGCCTGGATCAGGTGCGTGATGCCGCCGCAGAGCACGGCCTGCTCGCCGAACAGATCGGTTTCGCATTCCTCGCGGAAGTTGGTTTCGATGATGCCCGAACGCCCGCCGCCGACGCCCGAAGCGTAAGCCAGGCCTACGTCGTGCGCGTTGCCGGTGGCATCCTGGTGGACCGCGATCAGGCACGGCACGCCGCCACCCTTGACGTATTCCGAGCGCACGGTGTGGCCCGGACCCTTGGGCGCGATCATGATCACGTCCACGTCCTTGCGCGGTTCGATCAGCCCGAAGTGGACGTTCAACCCGTGCGCAAACGCCATGGCGGCGCCGGGCTTCATGTTCGCGTGCAGGTCTTCAGCGTAGATCGCGGCCTGGTGTTCATCGGGCGCGAGGATCATCAGGATATCGGCCCATTTCGCCGCATCCTGGTTCGACATCACCTTGAAGCCGGCGCCCTCGGCCTTCTTGGCAGTGGCCGATCCGGCGCGCAGCGCGATGGCCACGTCCTTGACGCCGCTGTCACGCAGGTTCTGCGCATGCGCGTGGCCCTGGCTGCCATAGCCCAGGATCGCGATCTTCTTGTCGACGATCAGGTTGAGATCGCAATCGGCGTCGTAATAGACTTTCATGGTATTCCTCGGTCTTCAAAATGGCGGGATGGAAACGAAAATTCAGGCGCTCAGCGCGCCGCGGATCATGCCGACCACGCCGGTGCGGCCGACTTCGACCAGCCCCAGTTCGCGCATCAGCGCCACGAAGCTGTCGATCTTTTCGGGCGCACCGGTCAGTTCGAACACGAAACTTTGCGTGGTGGTATCGACCACTTTGGCGCGGAACACGTCGGCCAGCCGCAGCGCTTCCACGCGATGCTCGCCTTGGCCGGCGACCTTGATCAGCGCCAGCTCACGCTCGACATACGGCCCCATTTCGGTGAGGTCGGTCACCTTGTGCACCGGCACCAGCCGTTCGAGCTGCGCGCGGATCTGGTCGATCTGCGCCGGCGGCCCGTGAGTGACGATCGTGATGCGGCTGACCGAGTGGTTTTCCGTAATGTCGGCCACGGTCAGGCTGTCGATGTTGTAGCCGCGCGCGGTGAACAGCCCGGCAATCTTGGCCAGGATGCCCGCTTCGTTGTCGACCATCACGGTCAGGACGTGGCGTTCTTCGGCCTGGAGCTGGATCCTCATCATTACACCAGTGCCTTCGCTTCGTCGTCCATCGTGCCGGCCACCACGTCTCCGTAAAGGATCATGTCGGTGTGCGCGGCGCCGCTCGGGATCATCGGGTAGCAGTTGGCGGTCTTGGAAACGCGGCAATCGACCACCACCGGGCCATCATGGTCGAGCATCGCCTGTATGCCCGCGTCGAGGTCCGCCTCGTGCTCGATGCGGATGCCCTTCCAGCCATAAGCTTCGGCCAGCTTCACGAAATCGGGCAGCGCGTCCGAGTACGAGTTCGAATAGCGGCTTTCGTAAGTCAGTTCCTGCCACTGGCGGACCATGCCCATCCATTCGTTGTTGAGAATGAACACCTTGACCGGCAAGCGGTACTGGCTGGCGGTGCCCAGCTCCTGGATGTTCATCTGGATCGAGGCTTCACCGGCCACGTCGATCACCAGCGCTTGCGGATTGCCAAGCTGCGCGCCGATCGCCGCGGGCAGTCCATAGCCCATCGTGCCCAAGCCGCCCGACGTCAGCCACTTGTTGGGCGCGAAGAACGGGAAGTACTGCGCCGCCCACATCTGGTGCTGGCCGACTTCGGTGCTGATGATCGGATCGCGGTGCTTGGTCAGTTCATAGAGTCGTTCGATCGCCAGTTGCGGCATGATCTCGGTCTTGCTCGGCGGATAGGCCAGGCTTTGCCGCGCCTTCCAGCCATCGATCCGCGCGTTCCATTCGGAGAGGTCAGCGCCCTTGTGGCCAAGTCCGTTATTGGCTTTATTCCAGCCATCGAGGATCTGCGCCAGCACCTTGCCGCAATCGCCCACCACCGGCAGATCGACAGCGACGGTCTTGTTGATCGAGGCGCGGTCGATATCGATGTGGATCTTTTTCGAATGGGGCGCGAAGGCATCGAGACGCCCGGTCACCCGATCATCAAAGCGCGCGCCCACGCAGACGACCAGATCGGCGCGGTTCATCGCCATGTTGGCTTCGTAAGTGCCGTGCATGCCGAGCATACCCAGCCACGCCGGATGATCGGCGGGGAAGGCGCCCAGCCCCATCAGCGTCGAGGTGACGGGCGCGCCGGTCGCGGCTTGCAGTTCGCGCAACAGGCGGGTGGCCTCGGGGCCCGAATTGATCACGCCGCCGCCGGTGTAGAGGATCGGCGCCTTGGCCTGCGCGATCATGTGCACGGCTTGCGCGATCTCGTCGGCGCTGCCTTCGGTGCGCGGGTTGTAGCGTTGCGGCTGTTGCGACGGGCGGCCATCATAGTTCGCCACCGCCACCTGCACGTCCTTGGGGATATCGACCAGCACCGGACCGGGCCGGCCTTCGGTGGCGATACGAAACGCCTCGTCGATCGTCGCGGCAAGCTGCGCCGGATCCTTCACGAGGTAATTGTGCTTGGTGCAATGGCGCGTGATGCCGACGGTATCGGCTTCCTGGAACGCGTCCGAACCGATCAACCCGGTCGCGACCTGGCCGGTGATGATCACCAGCGGGATCGAATCCATATAAGCGTCGGCAATCCCGGTCACGGCATTGGTGGCACCGGGGCCGCTGGTGACAAGCACCACGCCGGGCTTTCCGGTGGACCGCGCATAGCCTTCGGCAGCATGAGCCGCGCCGGCTTCGTGGCGCACGAGGATGTGGCGGATGCGTTCATCACCGAACAGCGCATCGTAAATCGGCAGGACCGCGCCGCCGGGATAGCCGAACACGAATTCGACGCCCTTGGCGACCAGACTCTCCACCAGGATCGAGGCGCCGCTCCGTTCGCGTGGGGGGCTGCTTGCTGCCGATTGCTCGCCACTCACCGACTTGCTTCCTTCGTTTCGCGCCACGCCATAACCAACGACCGGCGCCACTCAAACAATCGGCCCAGCTACGGGGTTAACCGCGCCGGGCCGTCTCTCCCGTTCCGGGCACCCGCGCCCAGAACCGGACAAGGGCAATTGAGAGCCTGCTAGAATTCAGAATGTGCCGTGTCAAGCGCTAGTTTTGAAATAAAGAAACAAGATTGTCGTTTGGAATGGAACTTTCGGAACTCCAGCGTGGCCAGTCGGCGGGGAGTTGGTGGTTGAACCAGGTGTATTGCCGCTTGGCGTAGTTGCGCGTGGTCTGGCTGCCGGCGGTCAGGGCTTCCGCGCGCGTCATTTCACCAGCCAGCCACGCCGCCACTTCGCGCACCCCGATGGCGCGCATCACCGGCAGCGCGGGATCGAGTTTGCGGTTCATGAGCAAACGCACTTCATCGGCGCCGCCGCCGGCCAGCATGCCCGCAAACCGCGCATCGCAGCGGGCGTAAAGCCAGGGGCGAGGGGGCAGCAGCACCAGCGGGGCAAGCGTGACCCGATCGGCAATCCCGCCCGTGCGTTCGCTTTGCCAGTCGGTCAGCGTCCGCCCGGTGGAGCGCACGACTTCGAGTGCCCGGGCGATGCGGGTGGTGTCGTTGGGGTTGAGCGCGGCGGCGCGATCGGGGTCTTCGTCCAATAGTGCGGCGTGCGCCTCGGCCACTGGAAGCGCACGCACCGCATCGCGCACCATGGCGTCGATCGCGGGCACCGGTGCGATCCCGTCGACCAGCGTGCGGATATAGAGCCCGGTTCCGCCGACCAGGATGGGCAGCGCGCCCGATGCGTGCGCCGCATCGATCCGAGCGCGCGCCGCCGCTGCCCAATCCGCCGCAGAACAGGCCGTCGCGCCGTCCCAGGCGCCGAACAAACGGTGCGGAAGCCCACGCATCTCGGCCTCGGAAGGGCGCGCGCTGAGCACTTGCAGATCGGCGTAGACTTGCGCGCTGTCGGCGTTGATCACCACCGCATCGCGCCCTGCGGCGCGTTCCAGCAGCGCCAGCCGCACCGCACAATCGCTCTTGCCGCTCGCGGTCGGCCCTGCGATGAGCGCCACCTTCGGATGCGTGGTTGGCATGCTTGCAGAGGAATTTTCGGTGCTCATCGCTCGGCTGATAGCAGAGCCCGCCACGCTGGAAAGCGGGCTGGCACAGGCAAGCGCGGCACTGGCCACGCGCGGTTGGCCGGTGGCGCAGGCCACGATGCTCGAATTCTGCTCGAACGTGCTCGAAATCGAGATGGCCAAGGGCGATCGCGCCGAGGTCCGCGCGGTGCTCGATGCAGCGTTCCCGGGCGCCGACCTGCTGCTGTCGGACCAACCTTTCACGCTCCCGCGCGTATTCGTGTCGGACATGGATTCGACTATGATCGGGCAGGAATGCATCGATGAACTGGCGGATTTCGCGGGGCTCAAGCCGCAGATCGCCGCGATTACCGAGCGTGCGATGCAGGGCGAACTCGATTTCGAATCTGCGCTCCGCGAACGCGTGGCGCTGCTGGCGGGCTTGTCCGCCGGGGCGATCGACCAGTGCCTGGCCGAACGAATCCGCCCCGTCGAAGGCGCGAAAACGCTGGTCGCCACGCTCAAGGCGCACGGCTGCCGCGCTGTGCTGGTGACCGGCGGCTTCCACCAGTTCGCCGATGTGGTTGCCGCGCAGCTTGGGTTCGAACGCGTGGTCGCCAACCGGTTGGAGGTGGCAGGCGGCCACTTGACCGGCGGGTTGCTCGGCGCGATCTGTCACAGCGGCACCAAGCTCGATACGCTGATCGAGGAAGCGGCCCGGGCAGGTGACGGCACCGTTTCGCTCGCCACCGGCGACGGCGCCAACGACATTCCGATGATTGCGGCGGCCACATACGGCGTGGCCTATCGCGCCAAACCCAAGGCGCGGCTCGCCGCCGATGGCTGGGTCGAAAGCGAGAGCCTCACCGCGATCCTGCGTCTGCTGGGTATCCCCCAGAGCGAATGGGTTACCGCATGAAAATCAGGTCCGCGCGGGTTTCCAGCCACCGGGAACCACGCGGCGCTTCGCCACCAGCCGCAAGACCAGCGCGGCAAGAGCCAGCACAGAGCCGATCACGCCTTCTGCCGCTGTTTCCGGCCTGACCACGCGATTGAGATACGAAAACAGAAACACCAACCACAGCCAGTGAATACCCAGGCTGTGAAGCCCCTTCCAGCTCCGCCCGAGCATGCGCATCGCAGCGCGGTTCGAGGTCAGCACCATCAGGTACATGATTGCGTAGCCGCCCCCGCCACCGACCAGCGTGAGCAATTTCGGCGGTGGCGCGCCTAGCCGGATCGCGGTGACCAGCGAAACAAGATGAATGGTGTGGCAGGCCGCAAAGCCCAGGCCCCACCAGCGCCTATCGCGCCAGATCGCGCGCGATATCGGGCTGTGCCAGACTTTGCCGAGCGATGACGCGGCGTAAGTCAGCAGCAGGATCGGAAAGCCCACCCGCGCCGTCAGCCGCGCGGCAAGGCGCCAGCCTTCGGGCGTGTTGCCCAGCACAGCCAGCGCCGCACCCAAGGCAATGAAGCCAGCCAACGCGCCGAACGCGAGCGGCCATTTGCGCGCCAAGCCCATCAGCATTCCCTCGGAAATATCGACCCCATGCGGAACAGGAGGTGCCACGTAGCAGGGCTGGGCGCAAGTTTCGGCGCTGGCCATGCAAAAAGCTTGTTGACATCAATGTCAGTTAATCGCATATGGCAATCATGGAACAGCACGAAACCATCTCGCCCGCCGCCCCCGCCTGTTTCGGGCTCTCCAGTGACGATCCGTCGCTCGAATGGGGCGCTCCTGCAGCCGCGATCCATCCGATGGCGGCGCCCGATCTGCAGATGTTCGATCCCACGCGCGTGATGCCGCGCACGCGGCCGCTCAAGGCCTACCGTCACTTCCGCGAACTGCTCAAGAACAAGGAAAACACCGAAGAGGTGTTCTACATCTTCGAAGCGCTGCCCTGGAAGGGCGCCCGCGCCGCGGCCGAACGCTTTCTGAACACGCCCCAAGGCCAGGCGCTGCGCGCAAGCGAACCGTATCTGCCCGATCTGCTTGATGATCACGTGGGCCTGCGCAAGCTGCCCGCCGGTTCGGTCGCGCACGCCTATTGCGATTTCATGGAGCGTGAAGGTCTGTCGGCTGCCGGATTGGTGGACGAATCGATGAAATTCCGGACCGGTCGCTACGAATTCAAGGACCAGTTCACCTGGTACCTCGATCGCCAACGCGACACGCACGATCTTCAGCACGTGCTGACCGGTTATGGCCGCGATGCGCTGGGCGAACAATGCGTGCTGGCGTTCACTTATGGCCAGCAGCCCAGCCCGGGGCACTTGTTCATCGGTTACCTGGGCGGGCTGGAGATCAGCCGCAAGCAGAGCGTGAAAGTGCCCGTGCTGGCCGCGGTCCGCGAAGCGCAAAAGCTGGGCGCCGGCTGCCCGAAGATCACCGAACAGTCGATCCGCGACTTGCTCGCGCTGCCGCTCGATGAAGCGCGCCGCCAGTTGAACATCACGCCGACCAAGGTTTACAGCCAGGTTCACACCATGTGGCGCGCCAACGGGATCGATCCGTATGACCTGCTGGGTGCGGTAAAGAAGGCGGCGTAACCAACCCCTCCGTCAGCCGTCGACGCTCCCGGTCAGCGCAACTCTTTGCGAATCATCAGCTTGAGGCCAGACCAAACGGCGTCGACGGCACAGACCTTTACGTCGACATAGCCCATCGGCAGCGCCACTTCGCGGATGGTGTCTTCGGTCACGTCGGTGGGCACTTTCGCGGCCTTCTTGGGCCAACTGATCCAGACAAAGCCGTGCGCCGCGATCGTGTGGCGGAGCTGCGTGAGCAATCGGGCCATTTCCGCGCGCGAGGTGGTGAACACATGGACCGCCTCCACCCCGGCGGCAGGTGCATCCTGCTCCACCACGCCAACATCGCCGATTTCGGCGCGCACGCTGGCCGGCATGGCGTGGAACCAGGCGGTGAGGCCGGGCTTGAGCGACAGCTTTTTTGCCAGCGGCGTGCCCGAATAACCGGCCGGGGGTTGGGCAACCACTGTCTCAGCCTTCCAGCCGGTTGCGGAAAACCGATGTCGGCCCGACGTAGGTCAGGCAATCGGGATCGAACACGACGACGTGCGACAAATCGGGTCGTGACCGCAACGAATACAGCATGGCCTGCGCACCGGCCTTGCGGGCAGCGTCGGAAATCCGCCAGGTGGGCGATCGGGCTCCGCCTGCGCGAATGTCCTGCCACACCACCGAAGCGGCCGTATTTCCGCGTTCGTCGGCGATGCGCTCGGCATCGAGGTGCATCGCAGCCAGCACGCGTGCGATCGGCACGTCGAGATAACGCTTGATGGCAACCTCCGCTCCCTCGGCTGTCAACGAGGCATAGGCCGCGATCTGCCCCGAATGATGGAAACGACCTTCTGGCGCTGATGCAGGCGCCGACGGTGTATCGGCAAGCTCCTGCGGCAGGATGCGCCAGACGTTCATCAGCGCAGGACGGCCGTCCGCCCGCGCGTCATCAGGCTTCCATCCAGTCGCGGAAGAACGCTTCGTTGGCTTCGCGCAGTGCAGCTATGGTGACGCGGCTTTCGCTGCCGTCTGACTGCTTGCGGAACACGCAGGCCTCACCGCCGGTCTGCCCGATCGGCACGGCCGCGATGCCGGCTGCTTTTGCGCGCGCGGCGATTTCACTCATGTCGCTGGCGGTGACCACATAGCGGCCCTGGTCCTCGCCGAAATACAGCCCGGCGAGGGGGGGTAGGTTGGGGGCGATCACGCTGGTGAAGCCGATATTTCCGGCCAGCGCCATCTCCGCCATTGCCACCGCTGCGCCGCCGTCCGAACAATCGTGCACCGCGCTGACGAGGCCGTCCGCGATCAGCCCGCGCACCAGTTCGCCGGTCTTGCGCTCCATTTCAAGGTTCACGGCGGGCGGCGCGCCTTCTGCACGCCCGTGCAATTCGCGCAAGTACAGCGACTGGCCGAGATGGCCTTGCGAATGGCACAGCAGCACGATCATCTCGCCCTCGGCCTTGAAGGCGATCGTGGCCATTTTGGTATGGTCTTCCATCAGCCCGACGCCGCCGATCGCGGGGGTGGGGAGAATGGCGCTGCCGCCGCCAGTCGCCTTCGATTCGTTGTACAAACTGACGTTGCCGCTCACGATCGGGTAATCGAGCGCGCGGCAGGCGTCGCCCATGCCCTCCAGGCAGCCGACGATCTGCGCCATGATCTCGGGCCGTTGCGGGTTGGCAAAGTTGAGGCAGTTGGTGATCGCCAAGGGCAGCGCGCCGACCGCGCTGATATTGCGATATGTCTCGGCTACCGCCTGCTTGCCGCCCTCGTAAGGATCGGCGTAGCAGTAGCGCGGGGTGCAATCGGTGGTCATCGCCAGCGCCTTTTGCGTGCCGTGGAGCCGCACCACCGCCGCGTCGCCGCCCGATTTCTGCAAGGTATCGGCGCCAACCTGGCTGTCGTATTGCTCCCAGATCCAGCGGCGCGAGGCGAGCGCGGGGCTGGCCATCAGTTTTGTGAGGTCGCCCGCCAGATCGGTGCATTCGGGCGCATCCCCCAGCGGCGGCACTTTGGCCCAGGCGGCGTATTCCTCACGCGTCGCGCCCGGCCGGTCGTAAAGCGGCGCGTCCTCAGCCAGCGGGCCCAGCGGGATATCGCACACCACTTCGCCCTTGAAAGTGAGCACCATGTGCCCGCCATCGGGGCCGGGATCGGTCACGCGGCCGATGATCGCGAAGTCCAGTTCCCACTTGCGGAACACTGCTTCGGCCATCGCCTCCTTGCCGGGCTTGAGCACCATCAGCATCCGCTCCTGGCTCTCGCTCAGCATCATTTCGTAGGGCGTCATGCCGCTTTCGCGGCACGGCACCATGTCCATGTCGAGAACGATGCCGGCCTTGCCGTTGGTCGCCATCTCGACCGAGCTTGAGGTCAGCCCCGCCGCGCCCATGTCCTGGATCGCCACGATCGCATCGGTTGCCATCAATTCGAGGCAGGCTTCGATCAGCAGCTTTTCGACGAAGGGGTCGCCGACTTGCACCGTCGGGCGCTTTTCTTCGATGTCGTCGCCAAAATCGGCGCTGGCCATCGTTGCGCCGTGGATGCCGTCGCGCCCGGTCTTCGAGCCGACATAGACGATCGGGTTGCCCACGCCGGTCGCGGCTGAATAGAAGATTTTCGTCTGGTCGGCCACGCCCACGGTCATCGCGTTGACCAGGATGTTGCCATCGTAAGCCGGGTCGAAATTGGTCTCGCCGCCCACGGTCGGCACGCCGACGCAATTGCCGTAACCGCCGATGCCTGCGACCACGCCCTGCACCAGATGCTTCATCTTGGGGTGATCGGGGCGCCCGAAGCGCAGTGCGTTGAGGTTGGCCACCGGCCGCGCGCCCATCGTAAACACGTCGCGCAGGATGCCGCCCACGCCCGTCGCCGCGCCCTGGTACGGTTCGATGTAGCTGGGGTGGTTGTGCGATTCCATCTTGAAGATCGCGGCTAGCTTCGTCCCGTCGGGACCAGCGCCGATGTCGATCACGCCCGCGTTCTCGCCCGGTCCGCAGATCACCCACGGCGCTTCTGTGGGCAGCTTTTTCAGGTGGATGCGGCTGGATTTGTACGAACAATGTTCGGACCACATCACCGAGAAGATGCCCAGTTCGAGCAGGTTCGGCTCGCGCCCCAGGGCGTGGAGGACGCGGTCGTACTCCTCCGGCGAAAGCCCGTGCTGGGCGACGATTTCGCCAGTGATCGTGGGGGTGTTTGCGGGCGCTGAATTGGTCATGCGCGCGCCTTTACCGTCGCCGGCGCGGGTACGCTAGTCCGAGAGCGGATAATCGCCCGGCGCCTGCCGTGTGGCGCTGCCTGCATCGCGCGTGCTGCCCAGCCAGAACGCCGCCCCGGTTACCGTGCCATAGGCCACGAACGCCAGCCATGACGTGCCCGGCGAAACCTCGGTGGCCTGCGGGCCGAACCAGTTGATCGCCTGCACCGCCGCCAGCAGGAGCACCAGCACCGCGATCGCCAGGGCCGAACGTGACGATTTCGCCGGGGATCTGGCACGCGTTTTCGCCAGATAAAACAGCAGCGCGGCCGCGATGATCCCGATCTCCAGCGGCATCTCCACCGCCGGCATGTTCCACAAGCCCAGCCCCAGCTTGGGCGGGCCGCCGATGATCGTCAGGTCGGGGCGGTGGACAGCCAAGTCGAGCAGCCAGTGCGAGGACACCACCAGCGCACCCAGCAGCGCGGCGCGCCGGTTCACGTTGGGCAGCCACACCGCCACCGCGAACAACGCCGACCACACCACCGCACCGAGCAGGCTGTGCGTGAACGGCATGTCGTACAGGTCCATCGGATTCATCGCGGTGATGCCCGGCACCATCCGCATGTGTTCGGCGCCCAGCAGCAGGAACAGAAAGAACGCCCAGTCCAGAAGCTGCGCACCGATGAACAGCACGCCCAGCGAGGGCGCACGCCGATCCGTTGCCGCAACCAGTGCCGGTGCCCAATGGCCGATGAACATGGACCGTTCCCCCTTCGGACAGCCGGCGGTCGCGCGCCGGTTGTCATATTCGTCAAATCGCAGAAGGTCCCCGCTCGCAACTTGACCCGGCTGCACCGCGCCGTCAATGGTCGGGGAGTTCTGGATACTTCGGCAAAACGATTTTTGGGCGGATAGCTTTGACAGATTTTGGGCCAGATACCGACACGCTTGCAGACCTTTCCTCGCTGTCGTTCGAGGATGCGTTGAAGGCGCTCGAAGACGTGGTGCGCAAGCTCGAAAGCGGAGAGGCGCCGCTCGACCAGTCGATTGCGCTTTACGCGCGCGGCGATGCGCTGCGGAAGCATTGCCAGACGCGGCTCGATTCGGCGCAAGCGCGGATCGAGGCCATCGTGGCGGACCGCGAAGGCAACGCCGTGGGCACGCGGCCGTTCGACGAGTCGACGGGCGCATGAACGTGGTCACCGGGCCGGAAACCCTGCTCGCGGGCGACATGGCGCGTATTCAGCGCGCGATAGACACCTCCTTCGATGCGCTGCTGCCCGAAGCGGGTGATTCGCGCGTGCGGCTGGCCGAAGCGATGCGCTATGCCGCGATCGGCGGGGGCAAGCGGCTGCGGCCCTTGCTGCTCAGCGCCACCGCCACGCTTCACGGCGTCGGCTTCGAATCCGCCGTGCGCGCGGGCACCGCGATCGAGGCAGTCCACGTCTATTCGCTGATCCACGACGATCTGCCGTGCATGGATGACGACGCCATGCGCCACGGCAAGCCCACGCTCCACCGCGCCTTCGACGAAGCCACCGCGGTGCTGGCGGGCGATGCCTTGCAGACATTCGCGTTCGAGGTCCTGGCCGATCCCGCCACCAGCTCCGATCCGTTCGTGCGGATCGAGCTTGTCCGCACGCTGGCGGGGGCGACGGGTGCGAGCGGCATGGTCTTGGGCCAGATGATGGATATCGCTGCCGAAGCCGCCCAGGAATCCGGGCAGTTCGATCTGCCCACGGTTACCCGGCTGCAACAATTCAAGACCGGGGCGCTGCTTGAAGCGGCGGTCGAAATGGGCGCGATCCTGGCGCATCTGCCGCCCGAAGGCCGCACGCATTTGCGCGGCTATGCCCGCGCAATCGGCTTGGCGTTCCAGATTGCCGACGACTTGCTCGATGCCGAGGGTGACGAAGCCGCCGCCGGCAAGGCGCTGCGCAAGGATGCCGAAGCCGGCAAGCAGACCTTTGTGTCGCTGCTCGGCGCCGAACGCGCGCGCGCGCAGGCCGCGATGCTGGTCGACCAGGCGGTGCTGCACCTCGAACGCTATGGGCCAGAGGCCGACACGCTGCGCGCACTGGCGCGGTTCATCGTCGAAAGGAAGCACTGACCATGCCCGCATCAGATGGCACCCGCATCGGCGTCTATCCCGGCACCTTCGATCCGATCACGCTCGGCCATCTGGATATCATCAGGCGCGGCGCCAAGCTGGTCGACAAGCTGATCATCGGTGTGACCACCAATCCATCGAAAAACCCGATGTTCAGCCCCGAAGAACGCATGGCCTGCGTTGAACGCGAAGTGGCTGCGCAGGGCATCGACAACGTGACGGTGATCGGCTTCAACGCATTGCTGATGAAATTTGCCGAAAAGCAGGGCGCCAGCGTGATCGTGCGGGGCCTGCGCGCGGTGGCGGACTTCGAATACGAATACCAGATGGCCGGCATGAACCAGCAGCTCAACGCCCGGATCGAAACGATCTTCCTGATGGCCGACGTGTGCCTCCAGCCGATCGCATCGAAACTGGTCAAGGAAATCGCGCTGTTCGGCGGCGATATTTCGGCTTTCGTCACGCCGGCGGTGCGCGAAGATGTGGTTGCGCGGGTCGGCACGATCGGGCGGCTTGGGGATTATTGATCCACATTCGTTCATTGCCACGAAAGTCGCCCCGGCCTATCGGCGCAAAAGATCGTTGAGGAAATGGGTTTGCTGATGGTTTCGCGTCTTCGCCGCACTGCTACGCTGGTTATCACCAGTGCCATCCTGGTAAGTTTTGCCGCCAGCCCCGCGCTGGCCCGCAAGTCCAAGAAGGTCGAACTGAACGCGGTTGCGCAGGCGGCCGCCGCGCCGATCCAGAACCAGTCTTTCACGGTCGATTTCTCTCAGGAAACCGACCAGGACAACGTGCTGGTGCTCGATTTGTCCAACGGCGGGCGCGTGGTGATCCGGCTTGAACCCAAGTGGGCACCCGGTTCGGTGGAACGTGTCAAGACGCTGACACGGCAGGGCTTTTACGATGGGGTGATCTTTCACCGCGTGATCGAAGGCTTCATGGCGCAGACCGGCGACCCGACGGGAACCGGGCAGGGCGGATCGAAACTGCCCGACCTCAAGGCCGAATTCAACGGCGCGCCGCACTTGCGGGGTACCGTCTCGATGGCGCGGACCGAGGAACCCGATTCGGCCAACAGCCAGTTCTTCATCATGTTCATGCCGCGCTTCGCGCTCGACCGGAAATACACCAACTTCGGCCGCGTGATCGCGGGCATGGACCTGGTCGACGCCATCCAGCGCGGCGAACCGCCCGAAGCGCCGACCAAGATCCTGCAAGCCTCGATCCTGGCCGATCACAAGCCGCCCAAACTGCCCGGCGCGGCTCCGGCGACTGCGGCTGGCGCCGGCATCACGGCGGACATGCTGTCGAAATCGAAGTCGAACTGAAGATCGGCCCAAGGCACTTCCGTTCGCCCTGAGCTTGTCGAACGGCTGTTCTTAGCTTGCTACGCCCTAAAGAAAAGCAGTCCTTCGACAAGCTCAGGACGAACGGGGTTAGGGCGATGATATGCTGCCACCCCCCAGGGTATCCCCATGCGCGTTGACCTGTTCGATTTCGAGCTTCCGCCCGAAAACATCGCGATCCGCCCCGCGCGGCCTCGCGATGCGGCGCGGATGCTGGTCGTGCTCGGGAACGCGCCACTGGTCGATGCCGGGGTGCGCGATCTCCCCGCGCAGCTTCGCGCCGGCGACGTGCTGGTGTTCAACGACACCCGCGTGATCCCGGCGCAGCTTGAAGGCCGGCGGGGGGATGCGAAAATCGGCGCCACGCTGCACAAGCGGATCGACTTGCGACGCTGGCAGGCCTTCATCCGCAATGCCAAGCGGCTGCACGAGGGTGATGTCATCGACTTCGGCGCCGATGTGACCGCCACCGCCGAAGCGCGTCATCCCGATGGCAGCTTCACGTTGGCATTCAGCGGGAACGAGCCGGTCGAAGTGCTGCTGGCGCGCGCAGGCACGATGCCGTTGCCGCCTTACATCGCCTCGAAGCGCGCGATCGATGAACGCGACCAGGCCGACTACCAGACCATGTTCGCACAGAACGACGGCGCAGTTGCCGCGCCCACCGCCGCGCTGCATTTCACGCCCGAGCTGATCGCCGCGCTCGAAGCCGCGGGGATCGGGCGCGAAACGCTGACGCTCCATGTTGGTGCGGGCACCTTCCTGCCGGTGAAGGCCGACGACACCGAGGCGCACGCCATGCATGCCGAATGGGGCCGGATCGACGCCGCCACGGCTGCGCGGCTCAATGCGGTTCGGGCAGCCGGCGGGCGCGTGATCGCGGTCGGCACCACCAGCCTGCGCCTGCTCGAATCCGCCGCTGACCAAAGCGGCACAATCCAGCCGTTCGAAGGCGACACCGCGATCTTCATCACACCCGGCTACTGCTTCCGTGCGATCGACGGGTTGATGACCAATTTTCACCTGCCGCGTTCAACGCTGTTCATGCTGGTCAGTGCGCTGATGGGCCGCGAGGCAATGCAGGCGGCCTATGCTCACGCGATTGCGACGGGCTACCGCTTTTACAGCTATGGGGATTCGTCGCTGTTGCTTCCTTGATCCTGCGGGAGATCAGGCCAGCGCGGCTTGTGGTGCGAAGATGGTCTTGTCGTCTGCGCCCGCCAGCAGGCGTTGGGTGCCTTCGCGCAACGAGGCGACGATCTCGTCCGCGCCGATCGAGCGGCGCCAATCGGCGTCGTCCAGCTCGGTTGTGCCTTCGGAGCCTTGTCCGCCCCACAGCCCGAGCAGAATGCGGCTGTTCGGGGCGTGCATCCGCAGGCGCCGGATCAGGTGGCGTATCGGCGCGGTGGCACCCGCAGGATTAAGCCCGATCAGCGCGATTGCCGCCAGGCCATCTGGTTCGAGCGCAGCAATCGATTCGCGGGCCACCTGCTCATAGGAAACCACGCGCACCGTGTGCCCGGCGCTTTGGAGCAATTGCGCGAACATCGTCGCCAGCGCGCCATCGAACGGCCCGCGCCCGGCCACGCAGACGATCCGGCTGGGTGCAATCGCGGTGCGGGCGGTGGAGTGAGCCGTGCCGGTATCAGCCTGGAACAGTTGCAAATCCTCGATCACCGACAGCATCAGCCGCCTGATCTTGACCAATCGGCCACGATCGAGCGTCCCGCGCGCTTCGTCCTGCGCGGCCAGGCGCAGGCTTTGGACGATCACGCTGTCGTAGTAGTCGACCAGCGGCTTATCCCCCAGCATGCGCTCGGCTTGCGCCAGCGCTTCGTCGGCGTTGTCTGCCAGGATGCGCTGGTAGAACGTTTCCACCGGGGACAGTGCGGGACGATCGCCCAGCAGCACATCGAAAAATTCGAACGCCTTGATGTGCCGCCCCAGCACCACGAAGCACAGCGTCAGCGGGGTCGACAGGATCAGGCCGACCGGGCCCCACAGCCACGCCCAGAAGATCGCCGCGACAATCACCGAGATCGGCGAAAGCCCGGTCGAATGGCCGTACAGCAGCGGTTCGACCACGTAACCGGTCAATGTATCGACGCCCACGAACAGCAGCGCGACGAACACCGTCAATTCCCAGCCGGGCGATATCGCCGCACCCAGCGCCATCGGCGCCAGCGCCGCCAGGAACGATCCGATATAGGGTACGAACCGCAACAGCCCTGCCAGGATCCCGAACATCGCGGGCGAGGGGATGCCGATCAGCCACAGCCCCACCCCGATCACCGCGCCGAAGCTGGTGTTGACCGCGAATTGCGACAGAAAATACTTGCTCAGCCGCTGGCCGGCGTCGTCCAGCGCGATGGTTGTGCGGTGCAGGTCGGCCGAACCGAACAGCCGGATCACCCGATCGCGCAAGTCCTCGCGCTGGATCAGGATGAAGATCGCCACCACCAGCACGATGAACGCGGTTTCGAGCGGGCCGACCACCGGAGACAGCACGCGCCCGGCAATCTCGGTGGGGGTGGGCGGAGCGGCCTGGATTTCTACTTGAACCGGGCGCCGCGCGCCTTGCGCATCTGCCTTGGCCGGCTGGCGTCCTGTCAATTGCCCAGCGCCTTCACCGATGCGCGGCGGGTTGCCCGATCGCACGCCGGTGCCGAACGCCTTGGTCAGCGCCGCCAGCTTGAGCACGGCATAGCCCTGGATGTTCTGGATCTTGCCTTCGATCGTGCGCACATATTGCGGCGCATCGCTCGAAAGTGCCGCGGCCTGGCTGCCGATCAGCGTGCCCACCAGCCCGAACGTGGCCAGCGTCGCGATCACCGCCAGCACCGCCGCCGGCGCGCGCGGCAGCCGCAACCGCTGCAACCCGTTGACGATCGGCGACAGCACGAACGACAGGATCACCGCCAGCGTGATCGGCAGCAGCACTTCCTTGCCAAAATAGAGCGCGGTCACCGTGGCCATAGCCGCCGCGATGTTGAGCAGTTTGCGCATGTCGCGCGCCGAGCTTTGCGCCGCTTGCAACGCGTCGCTGGCGTCGAGCTGGCCGAAATCGTCGGCCGGGTCGTTGAAGCCGGGCATATCCGTCACGCTTGTCATCCTGTTGGGGCCGGGCTGCTCGCAGGCTGGACCGATGGCGTCGGCAGGTCAACGCCCCACACGCCAAAGCGGTGCCAACGCGCTTTTGGATCTGCAAGGGGTGGGCAGGACCGTGCTGATCGTGCAAGGTTGCCCGATGCAACCGATCCTGGAAATTACCGGCCTTGGCAAGACATATGCCAGCGGCCAAGTGGCACTCGCCGACGTGGACCTCACCATCCAGAAGGGCGAGATCTTCGCGCTGCTCGGACCCAACGGCGCGGGCAAAACCACGCTGATCGGCGCGGTGTGCGGGCTGGTGAAGCCCACCAGCGGCACGATCCGCGCGTTCGGGTGTGACTTGGCAACCGACTGGCGCGCGGCCCGCGCCCGCATCGGCTTGGTGCCGCAGGAACTGGCCACCGACATGTTCGCCTATGTCGGCAAGGCGGTGGAATATTCGCGCGGGCTGTTCGGCCGCGCGCCCGATCCCGCGCGGATCGAGGAAGTGCTCCGCTCGCTCAGCCTGTGGGACAAGCGCGACAGTCGCATCAACGCGCTGTCGGGGGGCATGAAGCGCCGCGTGCTGATCGCCAAGGCGCTGGCGCACGATCCCGATCTGTTGTTCCTCGATGAACCCACCGCCGGGGTCGACGTCGAACTGCGCCGCGACATGTGGGACCAGATCGGGCGCCTGCGCGACTCCGGCGTCACCGTGATTCTGACCACGCATTACATCGAAGAGGCCGAGGAAATGGCCGACCGCATCGGCATCATCGACAAGGGCCGGCTCAAGCTGGTCGAGAACAAGACCGCGCTGATCGACCGGCTCGGCCGGATGGAGGCGCATATCGGCCTGGCGCAGCCGATGGCCGAAGTGCCGCCCGCGCTGGCGGGCTTCCACCTCGATCTGCTGAACGGCGGAAGTACGCTGTGCTACCACGCAGAGAGCCTGGAAGACCGCCACACCGGACTTGCAAGGCTGGTGCAACTGCTGACGCACCAGAACGTGGGCTTCACCACCATCGACGTGAAGCAATCGAGCCTCGAGGACATCTTCGTCCGCCTGATCGACGGAGCGGCGGCATGAGCGGCTTCAACTGGCGCGGCACATGGACGATCTACCAGTGGGAACTGGCGCGGACCTGGCGCACGCTGTTCGAGTCAATCCTTTCGCCGGTGCTGACCACCTCGCTCTATTTCGTGGTGTTCGGATCGGCGATCGGCGGGCAGATCCGGATGCAGGGCGATGTGCCATACGGCGCGTTCATCGTGCCCGGCCTGCTGCTGATGACGGTGCTGAACGAAAGCACCGGCAACGCCAGCTTCGGCATCTACATGCCGCGCTTCACCGGCGCGATCTACGAACTGCTCTCGGCGCCGGCGGGGGTGGCCGAAACGATGATCGGCTACATCGGCGCGGCGGCGACCAAGTCGATCATCCTCGCCACGATCATATTCATCACCGCGCGGATCTTCGTGCCGTTCCACGTGGTCCACCCGTTTCTCGCGGTGGGCTACGTGGTGCTGATCGCGGTGGCGTTCTCGATGCTCGGCTTCATCCTCGGCTGCTGGGCCGACGGGTTCGAGAAGCTGCAAGTCGTGCCGATGCTGGTGCTGACCCCGCTGACCTTCCTGGGCGGCACATTCTACAGCCTGTCGATGCTGGCGCAGCCGTGGCGCAGCGTGGCGATGGCCAACCCGGTGGTCTACCTCGTCAACGGCTTGCGCTGGACCTTCTACGGCCACTCCGACGTCGACATCCGCATCTCCGCCGCGCTGACGCTGGGGTTCGTGGCGGTCTGCGCGGGGGTGATCGCGGTGATTTTCAGGACGGGGTATCGGTTGCGGAGTTAAGGGGCTCCAATCTGTCGATGAGATCCTTGACGGTACTTGATGGTCGGTCTGGGAAATGCAACACATCCGGGAATTGATCCCGAAGGGCCTTAAAAACGTGAACAAAACCAAAGTTTTCACGCCATCTACCGCGCTCCCAATATCCGTCACACCCAAGCTTCTGACCTGTCCTGTCAGGGGCCCCTTAACGGCATTTGCTCTGGCGGCCGATGGGCTCAATGCGAGCGAAGAAGCTCGTCGCATCGATTTGATCCATCTGTTGATAGATCGTCACTACCCACCAGCTAACATCGCAGTTGAAACGATCGTGCTGAAAAACATCGGAGCGAACGGACGAAATAGCGTCCGAGCAGACGTGGTTGTTTATAGCCAGAACGCGCATGATTTAAAATCGCTGAGCATGTCTGATAGACTGAAGCATGCCATCGCCGTTGCTGAGGTAAAGCGTGATTCTAAGTCGAAAAAATCTGCTATTGACCATCAACTTGAACCTGCTTTAAGGCTTCTTCCAGCAACGGATGCGCTTGGAATATACTGGGACGATATAAATCAGATACTTCTCATTAAATCGCTTGTAGAGACCGGAAAAAATCACAGATTCAGATTGATCAAGACAATATAGCCAATCTTCCACGTTTTGGAATTGCTTACGCATCGAAACCAATAACGCTGACGGATTTGCGACCAACTAAAAATTTGATGGGCGTCCTATACAACCTCGCAAATATCTTTAGGTCTCATAAAATAAATGACGAAGCAACGCGCTATAAGGAAACTGTAAAATTAATATTAGCAAGATATTGCGATGAGCGCGCTGCTAAATTAAGTCCTCACGAATTGGCGCTGCAGGTACTGCCCGGATGTGATCCAGATTTTATGAAGCGAGTGACTGACTGCTATCTCGTTGCTGCGAAGCGTTACCAAAAAGCAAAGACGCTTTTTGAAATTAATGGCGGTGCGCCCGCACTGCCAGAAACCGCAATGCGTGAAGCTGTTGAATTAATACAGGGTATTGAATTTACCGCTGCAAGCAGCGATGTGATGCAACAAGTATTTATGTCATTTGTTCCGGCCGTGTTCAAAAAGAGCTTAGATCAATACTTTACTTCTCTGCCTCTCATCGACGCGATTGTTGATATGGTCGCCATCGGGCCAAATGATACCGTCGCCGATCCAGCAATGGGGACAGCAGATTTTTTATCAGCCGCGATGGCGGTAAGGCAAGCGGCAGGCGACGATGATATTGCTAATCGCCTCTATGGTGCCGATGCGGACAAAATGGCTTTCGATTTAGCAATAGTCAATATGATACTTCATAAAGACGGCCAGAGTAATTTTGTTAACGAAGATTCGATTGAGCAATTCGATCGCTGGGAGAGGCAGATTGGGGTAGCTTTGTTTAACCCGCCTTTTGGTGAAAAGAGCCTTGAGAAGCGGTCTAGCGTGCTCTCCAAGTATGACTTAGGTCACATTTGGGAGGTCAATAGCGCCGGTATGTGGAAAAAAACAAAGAATATTGCATCGAGCCAGGAACTTGGAATACTCTTTATTGAAAAATGCTTCAAGCTTCTCGACGACAATGGTAGGATGGCAATTATTTTGCCCGAAGGTTATCTCTGCACGTCTCTTTACGGCTATGTTAGAGAGTGGATAATATCAAATTTGAAAATATTAGCCCTTGTTGAACTTCCCCGCCGTATATTTAATCGCGCTGATGCAGACTTGAGGGCAAATATTCTCATAGCGCAAAAGCTTTCGGTGAAAGATATCACGCATGCAATTGAATTCGATTATCCTATCCATGCAGAATTGATTCGCAAAGTCGGGTTCAAAATGGGGAAAGGGTTTTCGATTGAGCCGAAGCGTGATCCCAAGACTGGTGACGTGATAAGGGATGCGGAAAACGAACCGATTATCGATTCTGACTTCCTAGGGCTCAGAGAGCGCCACAGTCAGTTTCGTGATCTGTTGAATTTAAATCTTAAATCGAAATCTGGAAGCTCGTCAAAAAAGGCAATCCCGGGTTGGAGCGGATCGCGCATAAGTGATATTCGCAATCATCCAAACTTGGATATGAAGCCGCGCCGTTTGACCAAAAAGGCGGTCGCCCGTCGTGCGGCAATTTTGTCAGTTGATCACTTCCGGTTGGCTGATGTTGCGGACGTCGTGTCAACCTACATTGACCTGCAATCATTGCCGAATTTGGGCAAGGAATGGCGACTTGTCGAAGGCACGAGCATTCGCGCGTTGGAGGGCACTGTGGTGCCGCAAGAGGCGATGCAAGCGTGGGAAATCATCGACGCGAAGCAGCGTCGCGTTTTCAAAATACATGATGGGGATATTGTTGTCGGCTTGGTCCGGCCCGAGCGTCGGAATGTGGGTATCGTGATCGATGCGGCGAAAGATATCGTTGGCACGCCGGACGGTGTGGCCATCGTTCGTGTAAAAAAGGGCAACGAGCGAGGGATAACGCAGGAGTTTCTACTTGCTGCACTCCGTTCAGAAGATTGTCGTATACAGCTTTGGACCGAGTCCGGAGGCACCAGCTATGGCAAACTAAATCACGATCACATTTTAGGTCTTCACATTCGGCAGCCGACCAAGGCGGACCTACAGAAGATCACTGACTCAGTAAGGCGTTGGATCAAAGCAAATCGAGATTCAATGACCCTTTGGAATTCCATCGGCACACCCTCTGATCGCAAGCCAATTTTGAACTCACCAATGTTTGGTCTGGAGGCTGAATAGGTTCTCATTTCCTGAGTTCGGCTGGCACGCATCAAACTACCGCCTCCAAGCAAAAAGCATTTTCCTACAAGGTGATGCGCTGTCATGCTGCGCGTCGGTCTGCTGCAACTCGGGTTGGGACGCTTCGAAGATCATATATAGCAATAAGTGTGATGTTCGCGATGTTTGGCGGCGCAAGGTGTTGAAAAGGCGTGATTCGGGCGAAATGAACCTCTCGCTTGGCGGAAGGGCGGGCAAAGGCTAGGGGCGGCGGGATGACGACAATGCCGCCCCGCTTCGCTTTTACGGTCCACGCGCGTTCGGGCAAGGCTCGCACCGGGGTGATCGCGATGAAGCGCGGGAGCATCCGGACGCCTGCGTTCATGCCGGTCGGCACCGCGGCGACGGTCAAGGCGATGAAGCCGGAAACCGTGCGCGAGACGGGGGCGGATATCCTGCTCGGCAATACCTACCACCTGATGCTCCGCCCCGGCGCGGAGCGGGTGGCGCGGTTGGGGGGTTTGCACCGGTTCATGAACTGGTCGCGCCCGATCCTGACCGATAGCGGCGGCTACCAGGTGATGAGCCTGTCGAGCCTTCGCAAGATTACCGAGGAGGGGGTGACGTTCGCCAGCCACCTCGATGGCTCGCGGCACATGCTCAGCCCCGAGCGGTCGATGGAGATCCAGCGGTTGCTGGGCTCAGACATCGTGATGGCGTTCGACGAATGCCCGCGCGCCGATCGGCCGAGGGACGAGATCGCCAGGTCGATGGCGATGAGCATGCGGTGGGCGCGCCGGAGCAGGGACGCGTTCGATGCGGGCGGGCAACATGCGGAAGACGCCGCGCTGTTCGGCATTCAGCAGGGCGCGCTCGATGAAGGATTGCGGGGCGAGAGTGCGGGGGCGCTGCGCGAGATCGGCTTCGATGGCTATGCGATCGGCGGCCTGGCGGTGGGCGAGGGGCAAGAGGCGATGTTCGGCGTCCTCGACTATGCGCCGGGGCAGTTGCCCGATGATCGGCCCCGCTACCTGATGGGGGTGGGCAAGCCCGATGACCTCGTCGGCGCGGTGCTGCGCGGGGTCGATATGTTCGATTGCGTGCTGCCCACGCGGTCGGGGCGGAACGGGCAGGCGTTCACCTGGGGCGGCGCGGTCAACATGCGCAACGCGCGGCATGCGGAGGATCAGGCGCCGCTCGATGCGAAGTGCGGGTGTGCGGTGTGCGGGACGTATAGCCGGGCCTATCTGCACCACCTGACGAAGGCGGGCGAGATGCTGGGGGCGATGCTGCTGACCGAGCACAACCTGTCGTTTTATCAGACGCTGATGGCGGCGATGCGGGCGGCGATTGCGGAAGACCGGATGGCCGGGTTCGCGGTGGATTTTGTTCGCGAATACAAAGGCGCTCGTTAGACTTGCACCGATCCGATGGGGGGGGCTGGTCATGATACGAGCTTGATGGCGGCAGTCGGGTGTTCGGCCGGGTCGGCGTCGGCGTAAGGCACGCGCTCGCAGGCTGAGAGGTTCGGGGCGTGCGAAGCGGTGCTCGATATGAGCCTTTCACGCGATGGCAAGCACGTTGCGATCATCGCGCTGCCGTGGCCCGATGTCGACGTCGATGACCTGGTGCGGATCGGACGCAAGCAGCGCGTGGTTGGCGCCAGCTAAGTGGCCGAATACCGCGATTATTCGAGCTTTCCCTTGGTCGATCGCCAGATCGGCAACGCGCCGCATGTCAGCGAAGGCTCGTCTGCACGCAACGCGTCAAGGATCACGGTTCCAGTGCTGCTGTGCCAGGGAAGCACCGACCAGAACGTGAGTGTCGACCAGTCACGCAAGACGCAGGGCTTGTGACCAAAAGTCGAATCAATCCATCCGATATGGCGAGATTGTTTGGAAGTGCTTGAACTCGCCGTCGATTTCGTCAGGATGCGAGTGTTCGGGGAGGGTTTGATGAAGCATTCGATGACTTTGGCTGCCGTTTTGCTGGCTGGGATCTGTACAACCGCTTCTTCGGCGCAAACTGTCGATGGCTCGGCCGCAAAATTCGGAGCGCTGGAGGCGGTCAGCCAGATTTCGCTGTCGCCGGATGGAAGCAAGGTGGCGTGGATAAGCCCGCGGCCGGGCGGTGGGCAAGTCTTGCTCGTGGCAAACATTGCGTCCGGCGGTGAAGCGAAAGCCGCGCTGGTCGAGCCTGGTGGAACTGAAACACTGTCGTTTTGCCGCTGGGCTACCGACAACCGGCTGTTGTGCCTGATCCGTGGCGCGGTCGATGACGGGACGGGGCGGCTTGTCGGGTTCAGCCGGATGTTTGCGCTCAACGCCGATGGCAGCAACCGTGTAATGGTGACCCGCAATGCCACCGATCGCGCGCTCAATGTGTTGCAGTACGCCGGATCGGTGATCGATTGGAACGTCCCCGGCGGGACGCCGGGCCATGTGCTGATGAACCGTGATTTCGAGCCAAAGACCGATATCGGGACATTGATCAACAAGTCCGACGAAGGGCTCGGGGTCGAAGATGTCGACGTCGTCTCGCTCAAGCGCAACCTTGTAGAGCGACCCAAACGCGATGCTCGCGAATACATTGCCAATGGCCGGGGTGATGTGCGGATCATGGGGCGCCAGGGGTTCAATGGATCCGACCGGTTGACGAACCTGATTTCCTATTCCTACCGGAAGGCCGGATCGAGGGATTGGCTGCCGCTGTCCGAAGTGCGGGTAGTGGCGCAAGGCAGGTCCACAGGGTTCAATCCTTATGCGGTCGATCCGGCCAAGGACCTGGCTTATGGCTTCGATCAAATAGATGGGCGGCTGGCGCTTTACAGCATGGCGCTCAACGGCAGCGGTACGCGCACGCTTGTGCTGTCGCGTCCGGATGTGGACGTCGATAGCCTTGTCCAGATCGGTCGCGATCGGCGCGTCGTTGGTGCAAGCTATGCAACCGAAAAGCGCACTATCGCGTTCTTCGATCCGCAGTTGAAAGCGCTTTCGGCGGCGCTGCAAAAGGCACTGCCGGGTAACCCGGCGGTCGACTTCGTCGATTCCAGCGCAGACGAGAGCAAGCTGTTGCTGTTGGCGTCGAGCGATGTCGATCCCGGCAAGTTCTACCTGTTCAACAAGGCCACCCGGCAACTCGCCGAAGTCCTGCCTGTTCGCCCGCCACTTGCCGGCGTGGCGATGGGGACAATGAAGCCGATTACCTTCGCTGCCGGCGATGGCACGCAAATACCCGGTTACCTGACGCTTCCGCCGGGCAGCAGTGGTCGAAACCTTCCCGCCATCGTCATGCCGCACGGCGGACCTTCCTCGCGCGATGAGTGGGGCTTCGACTGGCTGGTGCAGTATTACGCGAACCATGGCTACGCCGTGCTTCAGCCCAATTATCGCGGGTCATCGGGTTATGGCGCCGACTTTTACCAGAAGAACGGCTTTCAATCATGGCGCACTGCGATCGGCGATGTCGACGATGCCGGGCGCTGGCTGATCAAGCAGGGCATCGCTGACCCCAAGAAGCTGGCAATCGTCGGCTGGTCTTACGGGGGATATGCCGCGCTGCAGAGCGGTGTGCTGGATCCGGGGCTTTACAAGGCAATCGTGGCAGTGGCGCCGGTAACCGATCTGGAGCACCTGCGGCAGGAATCAGAAGGCTTTACCAGTTTCAAGCTGGTCAGCGACTTCATCGGGCAGGGACCGCACGTGCGTGAAGGATCGCCCGCGCAGAACGCAGCAAGGATCACGGTGCCGGTTTTGCTGTTCCACGGCGACAAGGACCAGAACGTCAACGCCGAGGAATCGCGCTTCATGGCGGATCGGCTCAAGGACGCGGGCAAGTCGGTTACGCTGGTGCAATTTCCCGGACTTGATCATCAACTGGCTGACGGCCAGGCACGGACGCGGCTGCTCAGCGAAAGCAATGCGTTCCTGAAGAAGGCGTTCGGCGGATAAGTCCTGTCAGGCAGCGTGGCCTGGCGGCGTATTGCCATCGCACTGTTCCAGCGTGGTACCCGGATACTGAATGAACTGCCCGCTGCGCGGTTCATAGAACCCGGCGCCGATCGCCATCGCCTGGCGCTGCGCGGTGGTGAGATCGGGATACCACTTGCCCGTACGATGCGGCGTGATGAAGCGGAACATGCCTTGGTTCTACCGTTGATAGCGCGATTGTGCAGTGACAATCCGCATACGCTGGTGGTGGCTTGGTAGTTCCCGAAAACCGTTCAATTTCAAAAGATAAGGCGGAGCCAATGGCCCCGCCTTATCATGTGTTCGGATATATTCAGCCGCCCTGCCCGAACGGGGCGGGCGTGGGTCAGCGAAAGCCGATCAGCGCGAGTAGAACTCGACCACGAGGTTCGGTTCCATTTTCACCGGATAGGGCACGTCCTCAAGGGTCGGTACGCGGCTGAAGGTGATCTTGTCGTTGCCGTCGACCGCAACGTAATCGGGGATTTCGCGTTCGGCCAGCGACTGTGCTTCGGCAACCAGCGCCATTTCCTTGGCCTTGTCACCCAGGCTGACGACGTCGCCCGGACGCACGCGGCGCGAGGCGATGTTGCACTTCACGCCGTTGACGCGGATGTGGCCGTGGCTGACGATCTGGCGCGCAGCGAAGATGGTGGGTGCGAACTTGGCGCGGTAACACACCATGTCGAGCCGCTGTTCGAGCAGGCCGATCAGGTTCTGCCCGGTATCGCCCTTCATGGACGCGGCTTCCTGGTAAGTGCGCTTGAACTGCTTTTCGGTAACGTCGCCGTAGTAGCCGCGAAGCTTCTGCTTGGCGCGGAGCTGGATGCCGAAGTCCGAAACCTTGCTCTTGCGGCGCTGGCCGTGCTGGCCAGGGCCATAGCTGCGGCGGTTGACCGAGCTCTTGGGCCGGCCCCAGATGTTTTCACCGAGGCGGCGGTCGATCTTGTGCTTTGATTCATGACGCTTCGACATGGCGCGTGTCTCCAATAAACTGACGCGGCGCGACAATCCGCCCGCGCGTTGAACCCGGCATTGCTCCGAAACGAGCTTCTGTGGCGATCCTGTGGGGATATCCAGGGAAGTCGAACGCGGCCACCGCTTCACCGGGGTGCGGGGCCCATTGCGAGTGGCGTCCCGACCAGAGAATAAACCAATTGTCAAGGGCAGGGCGCACATAAGGCTTGGTGAGTTTGGAGTAGGAACACCCTCATGGGGCACGCGCAACCGCACAGTGATTCGCAGACGACCGCTACGCCGGGGTCGCTCGAAGACGTGCACGCAGAACTCGATACGATCGACCGCGCGCTGATCGAGCTGCTGTCGCGTCGCTTTGCGCTGATGCGCAACCCCGCGCACTTCCCTTGCGCCGACGATTTGTCCGACGAAGCCTGGCATCGCCAATTGATCCTCGCCGCGCGCAAGCTGGCTTTCGAACAGAACGTGCCGGTGGGGCTGGTTGCCGATATGTGGGACCGGCTGACCGATGCCTCGATCGCATTGCAGCGCCAGGCGCATGCCCGGCTGCGGGTGATCGGCGATTAGCGCTTACTTGCGGCGTTCCAGATCGCGCGCCAGCGTGGTCAGCACGCCGCGGAAGGTGCGCAGTTCCAGGTGAGTCCAGCCCGGCTTCGTCAGCATCGTGCGCAAAGTGCGCCGCGTGGCCACTGCGCGCGAATGCGGGTAGAAATAGTCGCGCGGTTCCAGCATCGCGCACAGTTGCGCGAACATGCCTTCGAATTGTTCCTGCGGCGCGGGTGGCAGCAGGTCTTCCACAGTTGGCTGCGCCAGTGCTTCGCCCGCCAGCTTCGACCATTCGTAAGCGCACAAGACCACCGCCTGCGCCAGATTGAGCGAGGCGAATTCGGGATTGACCGGCACCGTGATAATCGTGCGCGCCAAGGCCACATCGTCAGTCTCAAGACCCGAGCGTTCGGGCCCGAACAAGATCGCGCTGCGGGCGCCGTCGGTGGTGATTTCGCGCGCGGCGGCGTCGGGCGTGTAGACCGGCTTGGTCACCCCGCGCTTGCGCACCGTGGTGGCATAGACGTGCGCGCAATCGGCCACTGCTTCTGCCACCGTATCGAACACTTTGGCATGTTCGAGCACGGCGTCGGCACCCGCAGCCGCCGGCCCGGCCGAGGGGTTGGGCCAGCCATCGCGCGGCGCGACCAGCCGCATTTCGCTTAGCCCGAAGTTCAGCATCGCACGCGCGGCCTTGCCGATGTTCTCGCCCAGTTGCGGGCGGACCAGCACGAACACCGGCGGCGGAGCGACAGCCACGCTCAGTCCAACCCGACTTCGCGCACGGTGCTGGCGAATTGCTCGAAGTCCTTCGCTTCGGTGAAGTCGCGATAGACGCTGGCGAAGCGGATATAGGCCACGCTGTCGAGCTGGCGCAGGCCTTCCATGACCATTTCACCGATCGCCTGCGCGTGGACTTCACTTTCGCCCATCGTCTCGATCTGGCGCTGGATGCCCGAAACCAACTGGTCCAGCCGTTCCTGCGCAAGCCCGCGCTTGCGGCATGCGATGGCGACGCTGGCCTCGATCTTGGCGCGGTTGAACGCCTCGCGCTTTTCGTCCTTCTTGACCACGGTCACTTCGCGCAATTGCACGCGCTCGAACGTGGTGAAGCGCGCGCCGCAGCTTTCGCACTGGCGGCGCCGGCGGATCGAGGTGTTGTCCTCGCTCGGCCGGCTGTCCTTTACCTGGCTGTCGTCATGCGCACAGAACGGGCACCGCACTTAGCGTTTGATCCGCTGCCACAGCGCAAAGCCCGCGCCGGCGATCAGGCCGACCGGGATCGAGATATGCGGCAGCAGCGCGGCGGCCACGGCGCCGATGCCGCCGCCGATCAGCACCGGCTTGGTCGACGGGTGGCGCATGCCGTCCTTGGCCATGCCCGAAATCTCGGTCTTGGCGCGGCTGGCGAGATCGTCGTTGTCCATGGCGTCAAAGCTCCGGGTAAATGGGGAAAGCGCCGCACAGTTCGGCCACGCGGTCGCGGACGCGCTGTTCTACCTGGCCATCGCCTTCATCGCCGTTGCGCGACAGGCCGTCCACAACTTCGGCGATCAGTTTGCCGATGATCGCGAACTCGGCCTCGCCGAACCCACGCGTGGTGCCCGCCGGCGTACCCAGGCGGATGCCCGACGTGACGAAGGGCGAGCGGGTGTCGAACGGGATGCCGTTCTTGTTGCACGTCAGCCAAGCGCGATCGAGGCCCTTTTCGGCGGCCTTGCCGGTCACATCCTTGGGGGTGAGATCGACGAGCATCGAGTGGTTGTCGGTGCCGCCCGACACGATGCCGAGTCCGGCTTCCTGCAGGCTGGCGGCCAGCGCACGGGCATTGGCGACGATCTGGTGCGCATAAGCCTTGAATTCGGGCTTGAGCGCTTCGGCGAAGGCGACCGCCTTGGCGGCGACGATGTGCATCAGCGGGCCGCCCTGCATGCCCGGGAACACCGCCATGTTGATCTTCTTGGCCAGCGCCTCGTCGTTGGTGAGGATCACGCCCGAACGCGGGCCCCGCAATGATTTGTGCGTGGTGGTGGTCGTGACATGCGCGTGCGGGATCGGCGAGGGATGCGCCCCGCCCGCGACGAGGCCCGAAATGTGCGACATGTCGACCAGCAACCAGGCGCCGATCTCGTCAGCGATGGTGCGGAAGGCCTGCCAGTCCCATACGCGCGAATAAGCGGTGCCGCCGGCGATGATCAGCTTGGGCTTGTGCTCGTGCGCAAGCCGGCGAACCTCGTCCATGTCGATCTGGTGATCTTCGCGGCGCACGCCGTAAGCAACCGGCTTGAACCACTTTCCGCTCATGTTGACGGGCGAGCCGTGCGTCAGGTGCCCGCCCGAGTTGAGATCGAGCCCCATGAAGGTGTCGCCAGGCTGCAGCAGCGCCAGGAACACCGCCTGGTTCATCTGGCTGCCCGAATTGGGCTGGACGTTGGCGAACTGGCTGCCGAACAGTTCCTTGGCGCGCTCGATCGCCAGCGTTTCGACCACGTCGGCAAATTCGCAGCCGCCGTAATAGCGCTTGCCCGGATAACCTTCGGCGTACTTGTTGGTCAGCACCGAGCCCGCGGCTTCGAGGCAGGCGAGGCTGGTGATGTTCTCGCTGGCGATCAGTTCGATCTTGGTCTGCTGGCGGTGCAATTCACCACGGATCGCCGCGAACACTGCGGGATCGGTTTCGGCGAGATGGCCGGTGAAGAAGCCGGTCGAACGGATTGCTGGCCGGGCAAGGGCGGTCTCGGTCATGCGAAGGCTCCTGCAAAGGGAGGATGGGACAGTTTTTCGACGCGCGGGCCATGGCGCCCGCCGGCAAAAGTTCCGGCGAGGAAGCTTTGCAGGCAGGCCTTGGCCATGTCGATCCCGATCAGGCGTGCGCCCATCGCGACGACGTTCGCATCGTTGTGTTCGCGCGCGAGTGCGGCCGAATAGGGATCGTTGACCAGCGCACAGCGGCAGGCGGGGTTGCGGTTGACCGCGATCGAGATGCCGATGCCACTGCCGCACAGCGCCACGCCGCGTTCGGCGCGTCCATCCGCAATGGCGGCGGCGAGCTTGTAGCCATAATCGGGATAGTCGACGCGATCGGCCGTCTCCGGCCCGAGATCGAGCACATCATGGCCCCACTCACGCAGCGCTGCGGCGAGTTCGGCCTTGAGCTCGAACGCGGCATGATCGGAAGCAATCGCGATGCGCATTGCGGCGGGCCTTTGGTTGCGCGGGGAATCGTTGCGTCCCCATAGTAGCGCTATTGTCGCATTGCCAGCGCAGAGGGCGCAGCTTTCCCCAGCACCTGCCCGAAGGGGCGAAGTGCCACCGGGTCGGGGTGACGCCGATTTGACTCTGGCCTGCCGGCGGTTCAGCACCGCGCGAAACGGGAGGGACGCAATGGGCAAGTTCGCAGGCTGGCTGGCGGCGGTATTGGGCGGCATTGCGCTCGCCATTATTGCTACGACACCGCCTTCGCCCAAGAGCGCAGCAACCGCGATGACAGCGTTTTCTGCCGAACGTGCGATGAGCGATGTGCGGCGGGTCGCCAGCGCGCCGCACCCCACGGGCTCGGCGGAAAACGAAAAAGTGCGCGGGTTTCTGATCGCGCGCATGCAGGCGCTGGGCCTGGACGTTTCATCCAGCAGCGCCGGTCTGGTCGATGCGCGCGGTACTGCCAAGTATGCGCGCTGGACCGGCCATGCCGAGCCGCCCAAGCCGCTGATAAATCTGATCGGAGTGCTACCCGGACAAGATCGGTCGTTGCCCGCGGTCATGCTCATGGCGCACCATGATACCGTCTGGGGCTCACCCGGCGCGGCGGATGATACCGCCGGCGTCTCCGCCACGCTGGAGGTGGTACGCGCAATCCGCGCTGCAGGACAGCCGCGCCGCGATCTGGTGGTGCTGTTCACCGATGGCGAGGAACTGGGCTTGCAGGGTGCGCGCGCCTTCTTCGCGGGCAATCCGCTTCGGCTAAAGGTCGGTGCGATCGTCAACATGGAGGCGCGCGGAGGGGGCGGCCGAACCGCGATGTTCCAGACCTCTCCAGCCAACGGCGCGGCGATGGCGCTGTTCGCACAGCACGTGGCGCGGCCGAGCGCGGGGTCGCTCGCGGTGTTTCTCTACCGTATCCTGCCCAACGATACCGACCTGACACCGACGCTCAAAGGTCCATACACCAGCTACAATTTCGCCTTTATCGGCCGATCTGCATTGTATCACTCGCCGCGCGCAACGCCCGACCGGCTTGACCGGGGCGCGTTGCAGGACATGGGCGATCAGGTGCTGGGGCTGACGAACGGGCTGCTTGCCGCCGATGCCCTGCCTGGTCGTGCGCCGGACGCAGTCTTCTTCGATCTCTTCGGGTTCGGTCTGGCGATCTATTCCGTCTGGACTGGCTGGATCATGCTCGGCCTTGCAGGGGCTGGCTTGGTGATGGCGCTGCGCAGCAACGGCGTTGCAGGGCTGGGGACCGGTGCGGCACGGATGACTGGACTGATCGCGCTCGCTGCGGCGCTGCTTTATGCCTTCAATTGGCTTTCGCTAAAGGCGGGTCCACCGAACTATTACGACAGGCTGGCGGCCATTCCCCGGCTAGAAGCACTCTCCCTGCTTGTGACGGGCGCAGCCGTTGCGCTGGTTCTGGCAAGCTGGAAGCCTGGCAAGGCGGGAGCGGTGGGCGCAGCACTGCCTCTGGTGGTGCTGGGCATCGTCGCTCAGGCGCTGGCGCCGACTGCCGCATATTTCGTGGTGGTTCCGCTGGCGCTTGTCGGCCTTTCGCTGGTGATCGCTGACCGTTTACGAGTGGCAATCGGGTTCGGCCTGCTCGCGATGATCGGTGCGCTGGTATCGGGCTACATGCTCGCGCTGGCGCACCAGATCATGCAAGGCGTCGGAGCAACATTGCCGATGCTGACCGCCTTGCCGCTGGCGATTGCCATGCTTGCGCTGCTGCCGTTGTGGCCGCAGTTGCCACGGCGAACCGCGCGACTGACAGGTGGCGTGCTGTTGCTGGCAGCGGCCGGGCTGGCGCTCTCTGTCCGCTTTGCACCGCTGGCAGATACGGTGGCAGCCTACGCCGATACCAAGCACTGATACGAAAGGCCCCGCCGGAGCGGGGCCTTTGCAGGATCACTGATTGGGGCCGAATTACTGGTCGAGGAAGCTGCGCATCTTGCGGCTGCGGCTCGGGTGCTTGAGCTTGCGCAGCGCCTTGGCTTCGATCTGGCGGATGCGTTCGCGCGTCACCGAGAACTGCTGGCCGACTTCCTCCAGCGTGTGATCGGTGTTCATGCCGATGCCGAAGCGCATGCGCAGCACGCGTTCTTCGCGCGGGGTCAGGCTGGCGAGGACGCGGGTGACCGTTTCCTTGAGGTTGGCCTGGATCGCCGCGTCGACCGGAATGATCGCGTTCTTGTCCTCGATGAAATCGCCCAGGTGCGAATCCTCCTCGTCGCCGATCGGCGTTTCGAGGCTGATCGGCTCCTTGGCGATCTTCATCACCTTGCGCACTTTTTCGAGCGGCATCGACAGGCGCTCGGCCATTTCCTCGGGCGTAGGCTCGCGGCCCTGTTCGTGGAGGAACTGCCGGCTGGTGCGCACCAGCTTGTTGATCGTCTCGATCATGTGGACCGGGATGCGGATGGTGCGCGCCTGGTCGGCAATCGAGCGCGTGATCGCCTGCCTGATCCACCACGTGGCATACGTGCTGAACTTGTAGCCGCGGCGGTACTCGAACTTGTCGACCGCCTTCATCAGGCCGATGTTGCCTTCCTGGATGAGATCGAGGAACTGCAGGCCACGGTTGGTGTATTTCTTGGCGATCGAAATCACGAGCCGCAGGTTCGCCTCGACCATTTCCTTCTTGGCGATGCGCGCTTCGCGCTCACCTTTCTGGACCATGTTGACGATGCGGCGGAATTCGCCGAGCGACATGCCAGTGGCGGCCGCAATATCGGCGATTTCAGCGCGGATGCGCTCGACCGGCTCAAGCTCGTTGGCCGCGAACGCGGCCCACTTCTTGTCGCGCGTGGCGAGCGACGACAACCAGCCGTCATCCAGTTCGTGCCCGACGTAGTTGTCGAGAAAGTCCTTGCGCGGCACCTTGTGGCGTTCGGCCAGCCGCAACATCTGGCCGCCCAGCGCGGTCAGGCGCCGGTTGAACGCATAGAGGTTGTCGACCAGGTATTCGATCTTCGAGGCGTGGAACTGCACAGATTCGACTTGCGCGGTCAGGTCTTCGCGCAACTGGTGATAAGTGCGTTCGCGTGACGCGGGGAAATCGTTGCCCGCGCCCATGGCATTGAGCCGGTCGCCCTGGATCTTCTCGAACTTGCGGAACAGCCCGGTGATGTGGGCGAACTTCTCGAGCGCCTCTGGCTTGAGCTGCGCTTCCATCTGCGCGAGGCTGAGGGTGTTGTCCTCTTCCTCTTCCTCGACCGGCTGGCGCGCGCGGCGTTCGACCTGGTCGTCGTCATCGTCGCTGGCGGCCGCGGGTTCTTCCTCGACCTCTTCCTCTTCCTTGAACGAAGGGCCAGCGGTGGCGGCGGTGATTTCACCGTCGGCTTCCTCGCCGTCTTCGGTCAGGTTTTCGGGCGCGGGTTCCTTCGACAGCATCGCGTCGAGATCGAGGATCTCGCGCAACTGCATTTCGCCGGCGTTGAGCGCTTCGGACCACTGGATGATCGCGTGGAAGGTGATCGGGCTTTCGCACAGCCCCATGATCATCGTGTCGCGCCCGGCTTCGATCCGCTTGGCGATGGCGATTTCGCCCTCGCGGCTGAGCAGTTCGACCGCGCCCATTTCGCGCAAGTACATCCGCACCGGATCATCGGTGCGCTCGATGATTTCCTTTTTCTTGACGAGATCCGGGCGCTCGTCGACGGTATCGGCCTCATCGGCCTCGTCTTCGGCGTTCTTGTCCTCTGGGTCGACCGAGTCCTCGTCGCTTTCGACGATGTTGACGCCCATCTCGCTGATCGCGGCCATGATGTCCTCGATCTGCTCGGACGTCATCTGGTCTTGCGGCAGCGCCTCGTTCAGTTCGTCATAGGTGATCGTGCCGCGACGCTTGGCGCGCGCCAGCAGCTTCTTGACCGAAGCATCGTTGAGATCGATCAGCGGTGCATCGCCACCGTCGTTTGAAGTCGTCGCCATCCGCAGATATTACCTCGAATTTGTCCGGGTCCCCGAACGGGCCGCTAGTTTTGTTCGGCCGCCGAGCGGGCCATTTGCAACAAGCGTTGCTCGAATGCCAGCTTTCGTTTCAGCAACCGCTGCTGCTCCTCGAAAGCCTCGTCCGTATTCTCCATAACCAACCGCTCTGTCGCTCTTTCGATGGCCTCGTCCAGCGCAGGCCGATCGACCAGCAGTCCGAGCGCTTCGGTCAGGTCCGCCAGCGGGTCCGGACAAGCCGGATCGAGGAAGCCAAGCCGCACGCCGGCGTAATCGGAAGGCGCCGGAGGTTTCAACCGTCGCTCTGCCAATATGGTTTCGATCCCAGCAGTTTCAAGCATATCGCGACGATCGGAGAGCGAAATCAGCAACCCCACCAGCGCGCCCAGCCGTTCATCATCGGTTGCCACCCGCGCGAGTGTCTCCGCCAGCGAGGGAAGCGCGGCCGGATGTAGGATCAGCCCGGCGATCACCGCCGACAGTAACGTGTCGCTTGATCCCACGCGGCGCATCTGCGCGCGGTTGGTGGGCGACAGCACCTGCTCGGGCGGTGTGCGACCACCCTTGCCGGTCCACGGCTGGCGATCCGCCGGGTTCCACGGCTTGCGTTCGCGCGGCGCGAAGGCAAATGCGTCGAACCGTTCGAGCAGGTCGCGCCGGTAAAGCGAGCGGATATCGGGATGCGCGATCGTGCTCACATGATCCAGCAGCCGCGCCTTCAGCCCAGCCTTGTCTTCAGGTGTGACCAGCGCCAGCGCCTCGCGCTCGGCCTCCCACACCAGTTCGACCAGGCTGCGCCCGCCCGCCAGCGCCGCCTGCATCGCGGACGGTCCGTCGCGCTTGATCAAGTCGTCGGGGTCGAGCCCCTCGGGCAGCGTGACCACGCGCATGGAATGCCCCGGCCGCAGCAACGGCAGCGCGCGAGTTGCAGCGCGCATCGCCGCACGCTTGCCCGCGGCGTCGCCATCGAAGCACAGCACCGGGCATTCGTGCACCCGCCACAGCCGCTCGATCTGCTCCTCGGTCAGCGCGGTGCCGAGCGGCGCGACCGCCTCGCCGATCCCCGCCGCCGCCAGCGCGACCACGTCCATATAGCCTTCGACCACCACGATCCGCCCCGATGTGCGCGATGCGGGTGCGGCGCGTTGCAGGTTGTAGAGCGTGCGGCCCTTGTCGAACAACGGAGTTTCGGGCGAGTTCAGGTACTTCGGCGCGTCAGTCTTGGCTGCGTCGAGAATGCGTCCGCCGAACGCGATCACCCGCCCGCGCGCATCGGTGATCGGCAGCATCAACCGGTTGCGGAACCGATCGTAGGGATCGCGATCTTCAACCGAGATCAGCAGCCCGGCCTCGATCAGCATCGGAACCGGAAACTGCGGCAGTGCGGCCTTCAACGCCGTGCGGCTGTCAGGAGCAAAGCCGAACCCGAACTCGCGCACGATCGCCGCCGGAAAACCGCGCCGCGCCAGATAAGCCCGCGCCTCGGCCCCAGCATCGCTCGCCAGCCGCTCGACGAAAAACGCCTGCGCCGCCGCCATGACGTCGTGCAACGACTGCTGCTGAACCGCGCGCTCGGCCGCGCGCGGATCGGGTGCGGGCACTTCCATCCCCGCCTCGACCGCCAGTTCCTTCACCGCATCCATGAACGGCAACCCGCGCTGGTCGGTCATCCAGCGGATGACGTCACCGTGCGCGCCGCAGCCGAAGCAGTGGTAGAAGCCCTTCTCGTCGTTGATCGTGAAACTGGGCGTCTTCTCATTGTGGAACGGGCAACACGCCTTCCACTCGCGCCCCGCCTTCTGGATGCGCGTCGTCCGCCCGATCACGCCCGAAAGCGTGACGCGCGTGCGCAATTCATCCAGCCATTGTGGGGTCAGCGCCATGGGGGCCCCTCCGCGCTGGCAACAGCACCAACATATCCGTTCGTGTCGAGCGAAGTCGAGACACGCTCACGCGGCGGCAGGGAAAAAAACGAAACCTTGTCCCAATCGCCCACCGCCAGCGCCTCCTTCTTGGCACGCGACCACTTCTTGACCCGCAACTCCGCTGCCAGGGCCTCATCCCGCGTGCCAACCGCCTCTGACCAGATCAAATGAACGGGCCGGCGGCGTGACGTGAAGTCGCAGAAACCACCTACCTCGTGCTGCGCGATCCGGCGCTCCAGATCGTCGGTATGTCCGGTATAATATTTGCCGTCAGCGCAGCGCAGGATGTAAACCCAGAACGCCATCGGTCAGTCTGCGCTCGACGTGTCTCGACTTCGCTCGACACGAACGGAGAGGGGAGCGTGGCCGAGACGGCAAGTCATCACGCCAGCGCCGCCTTCACCAGCCCGCTCGCCGCGCCCATGTCAAGCATGGTGCCATGCCGCGCCTTCAGTTCGGCGATGACTTTGCCCATATCCTTCATGCCCGATGCGCCCAATTCACTCTTGATCGCCTCGATCGCGACCTTGGTATCCTCCACCGACATCCGCGCGGGCAGAAACTCCTCGATCACCGCGACTTCCGCAGCTTCCACTTCCGCAAGTTCCTGCCGATTGCCCTGAACATAAAGCGCGATCGATTCGCGGCGCTGCTTGGCCATCTTCTGCAACACATCGACCACGATAATATCGTCCTCCGGCACCACCGATGCCGTGCGCAGTTCGATATCCTTGTCTTTCAGCTTGGCGAGAATCAGCCGCACGGCGGCCAGGCGCGGCTTGTCGCCGGCTTTCATGGCGGTCACTTGCGCGGCCTTGATGGAATCACGGATCATGGTTGTGTCTGCTTTCTGATGCGATCGGTGGATGTAGGCCGAAAAATCCTCCCCCGCTAGGTTGACGCTGCGGGGCGAGGGGTCTAGCCGCCGCCCCTTAGCAACATCGCCAGAATCTGAAAACGGAGCGCCCCCAAGCATGGCCGACCCCGCCACCACGCACGCGCCCCAAATCCCTCAGCCGAAGGGCGCAACGGGCGTCCTAGTGCTGGCCGATGGTTCGGTGGCGTGGGGCAAGGGCTTCGGCGCGGTGGGCAGCGCGGTGGGCGAGGTGTGCTTCAACACCGCGATGACCGGCTACCAGGAGGTGATGACCGATCCCTCCTACGCCGGGCAGATCGTCACCTTCACGTTCCCGCACATCGGCAACGTCGGCACCAATGCCGAAGACATGGAAAGCCACGACGTGCCGGGCGCCGTCGGCTGCATCGTGCGCGAGGACGTGACCGCACCTTCGAACTTCCGCAGCGAGGCCACGTTCGGTGAATGGCTCGAAAAGCACGGCAAAATCGGGCTGGCCGGGCTCGATACCCGCGCGCTGACCCGCCGCATTCGCTTGTCGGGCGCCCCCAACTCGGTGATCGCGCACGATCCGGCAGGACTGTTCAACATTCCCGCGCTGATCGCCCGCGCGCAAGGTTGGCCGGGGCTGGAAGGCATGGACCTCGCCAAGCTGGTCACGCGCAAGGGTGACGAGGGCTGGGAAGGCGGGGTGTGGACGCTGGGTCAAGGCTATGAGGCCGAAGATAAAGGCCACAACACCCAAGCTCCGTTCGCATCGAGCGAAGTCGAGATGCCGGGCGATGGTGTCTCGACTTCGCTCGACACCAACGGGGTTGGCTCTGGACGGCCGCACGTCGTCGCGATCGACTACGGCGCGAAGGACAACATCTTCAGGAACCTGGTGAAAGCCGGCGCGCAAGTGACGGTGGTTCCTGCCGAAACCCCGCTCGACGCGATCCTCGCGATGGAACCCGCGGGCGTGTTCCTCTCCAACGGCCCGGGCGATCCCGCCGCGACCGGCACTTATGCCGTGCCGGTGATCGCGGGCCTGCTCGAACGCGACGTGCCGATCTTCGGGATCTGCCTGGGCCACCAGATGCTCGGCCTTGCCGCCGGCGCGAAGACCGCCAAGATGCATCAGGGCCACCGCGGCGCGAACCACCCGGTCAAGCGGCTGGAAGACGGCGTGGTCGAGATCACCTCGATGAACCACGGCTTCGCGGTCGACAACACCACGCTGCCCGAAGGCGTGACCGAAACCCACGTCTCGCTGTTCGACGGCTCGAATTGTGGCATCGCGATCACCGGCAAGCGCGCCTTCGGGGTGCAGTACCACCCCGAGGCCAGCCCAGGGCCGATGGACAGTTTCTACTTGTTCGAGCGGTTTGTGGGGATGTTGGGGTGAGGGGCGATTATCTCAGATTTGCGCTCCATGCTTTTTCGCGGACGGGCAATTTTTCACTGATCCACAATGGTGCTTGGATCAGCGAAGAAGATCTTCTGGATACGTTCAATATATTTTTGTCTAGATCATTTAGCCATTTCGGGTTCGAAGTTGACCATTCAATCTTCAAAAACGATCTAATGCAATTGTTGGTCGAATATAAATCCGAACACGTGCTTGAATTTGAAGGCGATCGCTACACCGGAAAATGGTTTCGAATCAATGAAGAAGAAAAAAATAGAAACGCTATCAACTTCTTGAACACAAATGAAGTTGCGCTTCGTCTTTCTAGGCTCGGCGAGAGTGCCACGAAAGCTGCACTGTCGAGGGTCATAGCCGAATACGAAGCTGCAGCACATGATGGTGGACCTGACGGCGCATTGTCGGAAACCGTGTATGAAGAACGCCAGTTAGATATTCCTGCATCTGATCGTATTGTCTCCATAGATGATAATCAGCGTGACGAAATTGATGAAGCTGCCGAGGGTGTAAGGCAAGAATTATGCAAAGTTAACGCATTTGATGGCGATGCAGCTTTACATGAGCGGTTTTTGGCTCAACTTGCGGCAGGACGAGAACTGATTAGATCACATTCTGTTCGCATTTACTTGATTTACGAGACATTAATAAAAATGCTCGTCCAAATAAGCGAAAAGTACAAAGACACCGCGTTGGGTGTCGTAGCGAAAAAATTGCTTGAACTCTTAGTCGAACATATCGTTGGAAAATAATGCCCAAACGCACTGACATCTCCTCGATCCTGATCATCGGCGCCGGGCCGATCATCATCGGCCAGGCTTGCGAGTTCGATTATTCGGGCACGCAGGCGGTCAAGGCACTGAAGGAGGAGGGCTACCGCGTGGTCCTCGTCAATTCGAACCCCGCCACGATCATGACCGATCCCGACATGGCCGACGCGACTTATGTCGAGCCGATCACGCCCGAAATCGTCGCCAAGATCATCGCCAAGGAACGGCCTGACGCCGTCCTGCCGACGATGGGCGGGCAGACCGCGCTCAACACCGCGCTGGCGCTGGCGCGCGACGGCACGCTCGAAAAGTACGGCTGCCAGATGATCGGCGCCGATGCGCAAGCCATCGACAAGGCCGAAGACCGGATGAAGTTCCGCGACGCGATGGACAAGATCGGGCTCGAATCCGCCCGTTCGGGCATCGCGCACAGCACCGAGGAAGCGCTCGAAGTTCTGGCGCGCACCGGCTTGCCCGCGGTCATCCGCCCCAGCTTCACGATGGGCGGCACCGGCGGCGGCATCGCCTACAACCGCGAGGAATTCCTGGCGATCGTGCGCAGCGGTATCGACGCTTCGCCGACCAACGAGGTGCTGATCGACGAATCGCTGCTCGGCTGGAAAGAGTACGAGATGGAGGTGGTCCGCGATCGCAAGGACAACTGCATCATCGTCTGCTCGATCGAGAACGTCGACCCGATGGGCGTCCACACCGGCGATTCGATCACCGTCGCCCCGGCACTGACGCTGACCGACAAGGAATACCAGATCATGCGCAATGCATCGATCGCGGTCCTGCGGGAAATCGGTGTAGAAACAGGTGGTTCGAACGTACAGTTCGCAGTCAACCCGAAGGACGGGCGGCTGATCGTGATCGAGATGAACCCGCGCGTTTCGCGGTCATCGGCGCTGGCATCGAAGGCCACCGGCTTCCCGATCGCGCGCGTCGCGGCCAAGCTCGCGGTGGGCTACACGCTCGACGAGATCACCAACGACATCACCGGCGCCACCCCTGCCAGCTTCGAGCCGACGATCGACTACGTCGTCACCAAGATCCCGCGCTTCGCGTTCGAAAAGTTCAAGGGCGCCGAACCGCTGCTCGGCACCGCGATGAAGTCTGTCGGCGAAGTCATGGCCATCGGCCGGAACTTCAAGGAAAGTCTGCAGAAAGCGCTGCGAGGCCTTGAAACCGGGCTAGACGGCTTCAACCGCATCCCCGAACTGGAAGGCGCCAACCGCGACGAGATCAACGCCGCGCTGTCGCGCGCCACGCCCGAACGGCTGCTGGTGGCCGGCCAGGCGTTCCGCGAGGGAATGAGCGTCGAGGACATCCACGCGGTCACCAAATATGATCCGTGGTTCCTGCGGCACATCGAGGAAATCATCGCCGAAGAAGCCGTGATCCTTGGCAACGGGCTGCCGATCGACGCGCCCGGACTGCGCCGCCTGAAGGCGATGGGCTTCTCCGACAAGCGCCTCGCCACTTTGGCGGTGCGTTCGGTGGGCGTTGCGGGCGGTTTGGGCGAAACCCAGGCCAAGCGCTCGGGCCTGCTCCACGATGCGCTCAAGGCCATGGCCGGCGCAACCAGCGAGGCCGAAGTCTGCGAACTGCGCCACCGTTTGGGCGTCCGCCCGGTGTTCAAGCGCATCGATAGCTGTGCGGCCGAGTTCGAGGCGGTTACGCCCTACATGTACTCGACTTACGAAGGCCCATTGTTCGGCGAGCCCGAGAACGAGGCCATGCCATCGGATCGCCGCAAGATCGTGATCCTGGGCGGCGGACCGAACCGCATCGGGCAGGGGATCGAGTTCGATTACTGCTGCTGCCACGCCTGCTTCGCCTTGGACGATGCCGGCTACGAAACGATCATGATCAACTGCAACCCGGAAACGGTCAGCACCGATTACGACACGTCCGATCGGCTCTACTTCGAACCACTGACCGCTGAGGACGTTCTGGAAATCCTGGCGGTCGAACAATCGCGCGGCGAACTGGTCGGCGTGATCGTGCAGTTCGGCGGGCAGACCCCGCTCAAGCTGGCGCAGGCGCTCGAGGACGCGGGCATCCCGATCCTCGGCACTTCGCCCGACATGATTGATCTGGCCGAAGACCGTGAACGCTTCGCCAAGCTGGTCGAGAAGCTGGGGCTGCTCCAGCCCGAAAACGGCATCGCCCGCAGCCGCGACGAGGCGATCGCGGTGGCCGAACGGATCGGTTACCCGGTGCTGATGCGCCCGTCCTACGTGCTGGGCGGACGCGCGATGGAAATCGTCGACAGCCAGGCGCAACTCGATGACTACATCGCCACCGCCGTCCGCGTGTCGGGCGACAGCCCGGTGCTGATCGACCAGTATCTGCGCGATGCGATCGAATGTGACGTCGATGCGCTTGCCGATGGCGACGACGTGGTGGTGGCGGGCATTCTTCAGCACATCGAGGAAGCCGGCATCCATTCGGGCGATTCAGCTTGCAGCTTGCCGCCCTACAGCCTGTCCGACGAAGTCGTGGCCGAGATCGAGCGGCAGGCGATCGTGCTGGCCAAGGCGCTCAACGTGCGCGGACTGATGAACGTTCAGTTCGCGGTCAAGGAGGAAGACGGTAAGTCGCTCGTGTACCTGATCGAGGTCAACCCGCGTGCCAGCCGCACGGTGCCGTTTGTCGCCAAGGCGATCGGCCAGCCGATCGCCAAGTATGCAGCGCGGCTGATGGCGGGCGAGAAGCTCAAGGACCTGCCACCGATCAAGCGCGACATCGATTATATGGCGGTGAAGGAAGCGGTCTTCCCGTTTGCGCGCTTTGCGGGCGTCGATCCGGTGTTATCACCCGAGATGAAGTCCACCGGCGAAGTTATGGGAATCGATGCGAATTTCGCGGTGGCCTTTGCCAAGGCTCAGCTTGGCGCAGGTATGATCCTGCCGCAGGCCGGGGCAGTGTTCGTATCGGTCAAGGATGGAGACAAGCAGCAGATCCTGCCTGCGGTGCAGCGTTTGTCCGCGCTGGGATTCACCATTGTGGCGACCAGCGGCACGCAACGCTTCCTGGCTGATGCCGGGGTTGTGGTCGAGCGGGTGAACAAGGTGGCCGAAGGGCGGCCGCACATTGTCGACCGCATTATCGACGGCAACATCGCGCTGATCTTCAACACGACCGAAGGCTGGCAAAGCCACAAGGATTCGCAATCGATCCGCGGTTCGGCGTTGCATGGCAAAGTGCCGTACTTCACGACCGCTGCGGCCAGCGTCGCCGCATCGGAAGCAATCGAGGCCATGCGGACGGCTGAACTTGAAGTGAAGTCTTTGCAGGCCTATTATAGCTGATCTCAAACATGTTCACGACATGGCTGTGGGGCGGGAGCCGATCCGACGCGTGACGGCGGCGGCGGTGCGATGGTTCGTTTGCTACCATCGATGTCCGTGCCTTGCGGTGTCGTTCTGATTTACGGAATGCGAAAGGATTGCAATGGCGACTGCTGAAAAGCTGCCGATGCTGGCGGAAGGCTACGAAAAGCTGACCGGCGAGCTCAAGGCGCTCCGCGAAGAGCGGCCTAGAATCGTAGAATCGATCGAAGAAGCACGTGCTCACGGCGATCTGTCGGAAAATGCCGAATATCATGCCGCGAAAGAACGGCAGGGCCAGGTCGAAGCCACGATCTCCGACCTCGAAGACCGCATCAGCCGCGCGCAGATCATCGACCCGACCACACTTTCGGGCGACCGGATCGTGTTTGGCGCCACGGTGACGCTGCTTGATGACGACGAGAAGCCGGTGCGTTACCAGATCGTGGGGCAAGCCGAGGCCGACGCCAAACTTGGACGGATCAGCTACAATTCACCGCTGGGCAGAGCGCTGATCGGGCGCCGGGTTGATGAGGATATCGAAGTGACTGTCCCGTCTGGTGACCGTTTTTACTCGGTCCAGAAGATCGAATTCATCTAAGCGGGCGCCATCCGGCCGGAATCGGAAAGGGGAGCCTTGCGGCTCCCCTTTTTTGTTATTTTACCGGCATTTCGGGTTCGAGCAGCCGGTGGAGATGGACGATCACGTAGCGCATTTCTGCGTCATCGACGGTCTTTTGAGCTTTGCCCCGCCAGGCGTCTTCGGCGCTGGCGTAATCGGGAAAAATCCCGACGAAATCGATCTTCTGCAAGTCCGTGAATTCGAGCGTGCGAGGATCGCTGACGCGACCACCCATCACGAGGTGAAGTTTCTGCATGGCCTGGCCTTCTTTCGGGAGAGGAAAGTGCCCGGGCCAGTGGCAAAACTGGGTCAAGTGCGCAAGCGATCTGCGCCCGACAACCGTTCAGGAATCGAGTTTAGACGCCAGATCACGCAATTTGCGGGCAACCACTACGCTGGCGTCGCGTGCCATGCCTGCGGCCGAGCCCGCCAGCTCGGTGCCTCGCTTGCGCGCAACATCGCCGGTGTCACTCAAACGGTTGCCGAGTTCGCTGGCGAGATCGTTCAAACGATCGGTGGTCTTGGCGCTGAATTCGTGTCCGGCATGGCCAAGCCTGATTGCGCTGTCGCGGCCGGTTTCAGCCGCAGAGTCGCTCGCGCGCTTGCCGTAAGCCAGGGCAATTTCAGCCGCCGCCGCCGCGAGTTCGAACGCGCGACGCGAGTTCTTGCGCGAGCCAGTGCCGATCTTGCCGGGCAGCAATTGCGCCGCAACGACACCGACGACGAGCGCGCCGCCAACCGTGACGATCGGGTGCTTTTTGATCAGGCCGATCGCACCGTTGCCGGCGTTTGCTGCCGATTCCGCAGCGCGTTCGGCACGAGCCGTCGCGCGGGATTTTGCGAGTGCAACGCGCTCGGTCAAACGGTCAGTGGCGAGTTCTGTTTTGGTGGATTGGGTCATAGGATTACCTAACGAGCTAAGGCCAAAGCCGTTCCAGCTTCTTTGGCACCAGTTTCCTTGGCAGGGGAACGCGGCGCAATGCCACGATCAGCGGTTTTTTCGCGAACCAGGCCGTAAGCGCCACGATGGTTCCGCCGATCACAAACTTGTTCTCGGCGACGACGGCACGGGTTTCATCGAGCAGATGCATCGCTTCGTTCGATGCCTTGTTCTTGATTGTCTTGGTGATTGTCTGTGGAGAGAGATCAGATCGAGCTTCGCTGAAATTTTTGGTGACGATGGCACGAGCTTCGTCTCGCAAGTCGCGCGCAGCCGCGATATCGCCAGGCTTGACGCTCATGACTTATCCGTCCCTAATATCACGGCCTTGGTCTTGCGGAACTTGATCGCAGCGACAGCGAAGCTCGAACCGGCCGCAACCACGATGCCGCCGAACACTGCCGCAAGCGCCCCCCAGGCCGTCAGCAACGGCGCCAGAGCAAGCAGCAGCCCGACAATCAGCGCCATCAGTGCGAAAAACAGCAAGGCCAGCCCCAGCAGGACCAGCCCGATGATACCCTTGCTTCGCGCAAGCCCGTAATTCAGGCGCTTGCGCTGATAATCCAATTCGGTTTCGAGCAGCGTATGCCCGTCTTCGATCAGATTGCCGATCGAACCAAACAGCGTCTGGTCCGAATCTTCGGCCGGGGATTGTGATTGGGGCAGGGGATCAGGCTTTCGCATGGTCTGGTCGTGGTTGCTGGAACGGCAGGCTGTCAATGTTTGACTTGATCACGCCTGGGTTTGACTTGATCACGCTAGGCGCACGTTTGGATCGCAAGGTTCCCGGCGCAAGGCTTGCTCGCGCCGGGAACCACACACACGATCTGCTCAATCGGCGCTACGCAACAGCCGCGCGATGAAAAAACCGGCCACGGCCGCGATGCCGATCGCGGTGCCAGGGCTCTTGCGAACGAACGTCCGCACGTCTTCGCCCAGTTCACCGAGGTCTTTTTCGTCCAGCTTCGTTGCCACGTCCTGCAACGATTTGGCGGCTGTACGGGCATAGTCGCCGTATTGGACGCCGAGCTTTTCATCGATAGTTCCGGCGGTTTCGTTGATCGTCTTGCCTACCGTCCCGAGCGCACCGCTCGCGCGCGCCTTGCCGTCGACGGCGAGTGCAGTTGCCTTGACCTTCGCTTGGTCGACGTAAGTCTTGGCTTCGCCCTGCCAATCCTGGGCCTTGGCCGTTGCCTGCGTCTTGTAGGCATCACCACGCTCGAGCGCTTCGTCCTTGAGCGCGGCCACGCCGGCCTTGGCTTCCTCGATCGCCTTATTGAAGCGGCTCTTGGCCTCTGCGGCCCCCGAATCGCCGGTGTTGGTCGATACAGTCTCGTCCTTGGTGCCTTCTGAATCCGACATGCTAGAATTCCTTCCTTCAATAAACGACTGGAACGTTGCAGCACCGCGCGTCCAAAGATCAGGCACGCGGCAGAAGGCAAAAATCGGTCCCGTCGAGATGGCCCCATTTGTGATGCGCGGCGCCAACCATAGCGCCTCCAGACCAAAATAGGCATTGTCCGTTGCAGAACAAGGAACGCTGCTTGTCTGGCGCGGTTCCAGTCTTTAGGAGCCGCGCCGAAACTCATGCGCGCGGGCCGATGCTCGTGCGCTGCCGGGGGAACAGATATGACCGCGATCATCGATATCCACGCCCGCCAGATACTCGACAGCCGCGGCAACCCGACGGTTGAAGTCGATGTGCTGCTGGATGACGGAAGCATGGGCCGCGCGGCGGTTCCGTCGGGCGCGTCGACGGGCGCGCACGAAGCGGTCGAATTGCGCGATGGTGACAAATCGCGGTACCTGGGCAAGGGCGTGCTCAAGGCCATCGATGGCGTGAACGGCGAAATCGCGCAAGCCTTGCTCGGAGTCGATGCTGAAGACCAGCGCGATGTCGATCACCTGATGATCGAACTGGATGGTACCGAAAACAAGGCACGGCTTGGTGCCAATGCCATTCTGGGTGTCAGCCTTGCCGTATCAAAAGCGGCTGCTGCGGCGCGCGGATTGCCGCTCTACAGCTACATCGGCGGTGTTTCCGCCCATGTCCTGCCGGTCCCGATGATGAATATCATCAATGGCGGTGAACATGCTGATAATCCGATCGATTTTCAGGAATTCATGATCGTGCCCGTCGGCGCTTCGTCGCTGGCCGAAGCCGTGCGGTGGGGCGCTGAAGTGTTCCATACGCTCAAGAAGGGGCTTCACGAACAGGGCCTGGCGACGGCGGTTGGCGACGAAGGCGGGTTCGCACCCAACCTTGCCAGCACGCGCGCTGCGCTCGATTTCGTCATGGCCTCGATCGAAAAGGCCGGGTTCAAGCCGGGCAGTGAAGTGGCGATCGCACTCGATTGTGCGGCAACCGAATTTTTCAGGAACGGCAAATACGAAATCAGCGGCGAGGGGTTGAGCCTGTCGCCGGTGGCGATGGCCGATTACCTGGCCGCGTTGTGCGACAGCTACCCGATCGTCTCGGTCGAAGACGGCATGGGCGAGGACGATTTTGAAGGCTGGAAAGCGCTGACCGACCAGATCGGACAAAAGGTCCAACTCGTCGGCGACGATCTGTTCGTCACCAACCCCAAGCGATTGACGATGGGCATCGGCAAGGGACTTGCCAATTCGTTGCTGGTAAAAGTCAATCAAATCGGTACGTTGAGTGAGACTCTTGATGCAGTTTCTATCGCGCAACGTGCGGGTTACACTGCTGTAATGAGCCACCGTTCGGGCGAAACCGAGGATTCTACCATCGCCGATCTGGCGGTTGCAACCAACTGCGGCCAGATCAAGACCGGCAGCCTGGCACGGTCGGACCGGTTGGCTAAGTACAACCAGTTGATCCGTATCGAGGAAGAACTGGGCGGTGCAGCGGTATACCCGGGCAGCAGCGTGTACAGCCGGATGCGCTGACGGGAGGGCAGCCGGGTCCGAATCACCGTCGATCAAGCGCGGCCTAGTGAAAGGTGAGCGGTTTCGCCTTGCAGCGATCGCTGGAGGCAGTTGCCACAGGTGGGCCATTGATCATCGCCGCCTTGAGGCTGTCGATCGCCGATGAAAGATGCGCGCCGGCAAGCGCCTGGCCCGTTCCGTCGATGCGACTCAGGCACTCTTCAAGATCTGCTATCAGGCCGTTGATCGGGTTTTGGGCATTGATCATGAGGGTCATCCTCGCGCGGGCATATGTTTCGTATGCGTGGAGCTTAATGTGATCATCTGATGGCTCTCGTTCGGTGCACACTCGGATCACTACCTATTTCAGCGTCATTCGCCGGGTTTCGGGTCGGGTTCGGAGCGAATCCGGAGCCATCATGAAACCTCTTGCCGGGCTTGCTGCTCGATCTGCTCCGCCTGCTCGATCTCTTTTTTCTTCTTTGGATTGATCAGGAATTGCCAGACCCCCCAGGCGTTGATCAGCAGAAGAATGCCGTTTTGAACGACAATCGGCATGGTGTGGTTGATCGTTCCCGATAAAATCCAGGCTACCGACACCACCACGAACACCCGAAATCCGATGCCGGTCCAGCGGCGCCCCAGGTCTGCTGCCAGGAGGCCGGCCGCAATGATCGCACCAAACGGTGCAAACCACTCGATCGGTCCGTTCATCGAATTCTTTCCGACGGTGGCTTTCCAGGGTGGGCAACCGTTGTCCTAATGACATGACAACCGCGTGCAGGTGGATAAGGTTCCCCCAACTCCGCAGCCACAATAAAAGCGGGGCGAATGGTGAGAGACACGATGGCTGAATTTCCGACTACGCCCGAAGCGATCTCGATCGGGTGGTTGAACGCGCAGCTTTGCGGCCAGGGCATTGCTGCTGCAGACGCCGTCGAAAGCTTTGGATGGCAGCGGTTCGGTACAGGGCAGGTGGGTGACAGCGTTCGGCTGACGCTGTCCTATCGGGCGGGTCATGCCGGTCCGGCAACGCTGGTCATCAAGTTGCCATCGCCCGACCCGACCAGCCGCGCGACTGCGGCCAGCTTTCAGCTTTACCGGAAGGAAGTCGGATTTTATCAAGAACTTGCTCGTCATCTTGAGGTGCGTGTTCCAACTCCAATCGGCACCGCGATCTCCGCGCAAGGTGATGAATTCCTGATTTTGTTCGAAGATCTGGGGCCGGCGCGCGGCGGCAATCAATTGGCAGGTTGTACACTCGAAGATGCACGCGCTGCGATTGTCGAGGCAGCAGCGTTTCACGCTCCAAGCCGCGGCAATTCTGACCTTCTCTCCGCTCAGTGGCTGCAACCGCGCGCGGATCTCGGCGCGCAACTGATGGCGCTTTACCCCCAGGCACAAGCCGTGTTCCGCGAACGATACAGCGATCTGCTCGCGCCGGAGTTGATGGAAATCTGCGAAGGTCTGGCGAATCACGCAGAGCTTTGGTTCGCGCGTCAACCCGAGGCGCCGTGCCTTGTTCACGGTGACTTTCGGCTCGATAATATGCTTTTCGACATCAAGGGCGGCGCCGAACCGATCGCCGTGCTCGATTGGCAAACCGTGGCGATCGGCGATGGTCCTACCGATATAGGCTATTTCCTCGGGTGCGGCGTTGGCAGCGCGCTTCGCCGTCCACACGAGGAAGAATTGCTGGCGTTGTACGCCGAAGCAATGGCGCTGCGCAACGTTCGGCTGGCTCCGCGTGACCTCATGGACCAATACCGCATTGGCGCACTGCACGGGGTATCGACCGCCGTATTCAGTTCGGCCAATGTGGTCCGAACCGATCGTGGCGATGAGAACTTCCTGTCGATGGCGCGGGGTGCGTGCGAACTGGCTCTTGATCACGACAGCCTGGGGTTGCTGAAGCACAAGGCCCGCAATCCCTGAACGCGTCCTTTGGCAAGCGCCGAATCTGCATCGGCCGGCAGATGCCAAGCCAATCGCGCGACTACCGGATTCGCAAAATTCTGCCGCGCACCACCGGCAATTCACATTAAAATGTGAACATGTTCCGAGAATCAAACGGAAAGTATTTTCAGCAAGCGGCGATTCGGCTTTGCCTGTTGTCTGCATGCAACGCCCTGGCATCTCTTTCCGCTACGGAACACGAAGTTCGCGAATTGGGCATTGACAAGGCCTTGCCAGAGATATGTCTTGTCGTCTCGGAGGCCCGCGAATGATTGGCCCCGCTGAGAGAGAGGTTTTTTGATATGAGGGGCAAGCTCATTTTGCTCGCTAGCGTTTTCGCTGGCGCCATTTCGTTTCCTGCGTTCGCACAGAATGCGCCCGCCGATGCGGTGCCGGCGACGAGCGAAGAAGCTCCGATCATCGTGACTGCGCAGCGTTCGAACGAACGGCTGCAGGATGTGCCGATCGCGATCAGCGCCTTCAGCAGTGAAGCGATCGAAAAGCAGCAGATCAAGAACACCAGCGATCTCCAGCTGACGCTGCCCAACGTGACTTTCACCAAGGGCAACTTCACCGGCTCCAGCTTCACCATCCGCGGGATCGGCGATCTTTGCGTCGGCGTGACATGCGACAGCGCAACCGCCATCCACCTCAACGATGCGCCGCTTTTTGCAACGCGCCTGTTTGAAACCGAATTCTACGATATCAGCCAGATCGAAGTTTTGCGCGGACCGCAGGGAACGCTGTTTGGCCGCAACGCAACTTCGGGCGTGGTCGATTTCATCACCGCCAAGCCGGACATGAGCAAGATCAGCGTCTCGGCTGAAGGTGAGTACGGCAATTACAACTCGAAGAAGGTCAAGGGTGTCATCAACATCCCGTTGACCAACACCCTGGCGGTGCGTGTCGCAGGTTTCTACCTGAAGCGTGATGGCTACACGACCAACACCTTGCTGAATACCAAGATCGACAATCGCAATGAATACGGCTTCCGTGGTTCGCTGCGGTGGGAACCGACGTCGGATACCACCATCGATCTGATGGGCCAGTATTTTCATGAACGCGACAGCCGCCTCCGCAGCCAGAAGCAGGCGTGCCAACCCGATCCGACGGGTATCCTTGGTTGCCTGGCCGCGACAACCCCGAACGGCGTAACCAACTTCAACTCGACATTCGTGGGAGTGCTCACGTCGAAGGAATTCTTCGCAACGCAAGGCCTGCCAACATCGCTGGCATTGGGCAGCGTCTACGGAACGAATACCTTCGCCGGCGCCCTCAATTCGAGCGACCCGCGTTCGGTCAACACACCTTACGATCCCCGTTATTTCACACGTGAAACGATCATCCAGGGTTCGATCGAGCAGCGCTTCGGAGGTGGCCTGTCCCTCAAAGTTCAAGGCAACTATCAGAACGTAGCCGTTGATTCTTCGCAGGATTATAATGGCTCGCTTCAGAACCGTGCGTTGATTCAGCCAGCGCTCAATACGCTCGCATTCCTCGCTGGAGGCGGCGGCGGTGCGGCGCTCGGGAGCTATCTTGCACCGGCTGCAGCCGCACTCATTCCCAATGGCCCGGCCGGCGTGCTTTGCACGTCCGCTGCTGAACCGACCGGGACCGGCATCCACGGCGGGAATTCGGTCTGCTCGCAGAACATTCTCGGATTTGACCGCTCGGTCAATTACGACACCAGCTATTCGGCAGAAGGCATCCTGTCTTCGAAGTGGGACGGCCCGTTCAACTTCTTGCTGGGCGGCATCTACGCCCACCTGAAAAACAGCGAAAACAGCTACTACGTCGATGGCTTCGGCATCGATTATTTCACCAGCGTGGTTGGTGCGCTCAGCGCACTGGGCGCGGGCCTTCCGCCATCCTACCTGGGCACGCCGACCTATCGCAACAATACCACTGATTTCTCCTTGAATTCGTACGGTATTTTCGCCGAAGGCAACTACAAGTTCAGCGACAAGTTGAAGCTGACCCTTGGCGTGCGGTACAATCACGACAAGAAAGCGGTCACTGCACGAACAACCCTGGCCAGCTTCCTGGTCCCCAACGGTGCGGCAAACACGTTCGCATCGCCGTTTGGCGCGCAGTTCGATGCGGATGCGGCAACGGCTTGCGCTCCCGGCTCTCCGGTCGGTGCAGTCGGATCGGTTCCGGGCTGCGACGCCTTCCAGATCAGGACGGTCAGCACGGGTCGCGTAACCGGTCGGGCAGTGCTCGATTTCCAGTTGTCGCGTGATCACCTGGTCTACATCTCGTACTCGCGCGGCTACAAGTCGGGCGGCATCAATCCGCCGCTGTCGCCGATCTTCGCAGTATCGGATTCGTTTGCCCCAGAAGCGGTCGACGCGGTTGAAATCGGATCGAAAAACAGCTTCGGTCATGGGCAGTTGCAACTGAACCTGACGGCATTCTACTACAAATACAGCAATCTGCAGCTCTCGCGGATCGTTGCACGGACGTCGGTCAACGATAACGTTGGCGCCAATATCTACGGCGCTGAACTCGAAGTGGTCATGCATCCCGTCCGCGAAATGACCGTCAACATCGGGGCAAGCTATCTGCACACCTCGGTGTCGCAGGACAAGTTCCTGGCCAACCCGCGCGACTTCGGCGCTGGCAAGTCGGACGCGGTGATCATCAAGGACATCACCAACGGTGCGAACTGCGCGGTCGCAGCGAACACCGCGGGCAATGTCGCGGGTGTCAATGGCTTCGTGAACACCGCAAATGCCTTGATCAACGCTGGGTCGATCCCTGGTCTCAAGCCTGGTGCAGGGCTTCAGGGCACCACAGCGTTCCCGGCAGACGGCGGCATCAACTCGACGGGCGCATTCAGCGTTTGCAGCGTGTTGACTGCACTTGCGCCGACGGTTGGTGCAGGCTTCGGTGGCGTGACGGTGTTTTCGTCGGGTATCCCGGTCAACATCAAGGGCAATCAGTTGCCAGGTGCACCAAACTACAAGGCTTCGGCTGGCGCACAGTATGAATTTGCGCTCGGCGGCGGTTACTCGGTCACGCCGCGCTTCGACGTAATCCTGACAGGATCGTCATATGGCAGCATTTTCAACGGCAACGTGAACCGCATCCCGAGCTACACGCAGCTCAACGCGCAGATCCAGTTCGACGCGCCCGACAAGCGCTTCTTCGTGCGCGGTTATATCCAGAACATTACAAACGATGCCGGCATCACCGGTCAATACGTGACCGACCAATCGTCGGGCAACTACACCAACGTCTTCACCCTCGAACCGCGCCGCTACGGCATTGCGGCCGGCTTCAGGTTCTGATGCCGGCGCCCGCACGTGGCGGGTGATGTTTGAAAACTACGGACGCCGGGGCCCAAAGCCCCGGCGTTTTCGTTTGAAGCGAAGTATGACAATCGGGCATTCGGCAACACCGGACTCGACATGCAAGATTGGCAATTAGCGTTATAATTCAAGATATTAAACGTCGTAATTGATATTGTTCAGCAGATAAACCTGCGCGCGAATGTGTCGTGCAGCCGCCTGCGTTTTGCCAGGCGCCGAAAATGCCGACACAAGGTGGTGAAGCGCCTGCCATTGCGCAGTCGCTTTGGACGGGGCTTTCAAAAGACTCCCCGTACGGCCTGCCGCCCTCGCAAAATCACCAGGCCATTTTGCCGTGATCTGGTCACCCACGCTTGCGCGCGCGAGCAATTTGCCCGCCATCCCAGCATCGACTGCTTGCATTGTAGCAGGGTGAATTTTGCCCCCACAGCGAGAGATTCAGGCTTCTGAATCTCTTGATTGCACGCGCAGTGCTAAAATATCACTGCATAATCTTTGATCTGCAATGGTTTGCGACTCCAATGGGTGATTCACCTTTTTTCGGCAACGGATTGGCTGATTCCCTGCGCCCAATAAGGGAAACTACGGGTGCGTGAACGGTTTAGTAACCGGCCTTGTCATACAAAGGGCGTCATGAGGAACGCCAAAACCCTGCTCGCCGCCAGCTCGCTGGCCCTGTCAATCACCGGCATGGCCGGTTCTGCGCATGCCGCCGGCGTCGCCGCCGGCACGCTGATCCAGAACACCGCGACCGCGACTTACAACACCGGTACGTCTACCGGGAATGTCTCATCGAACACCGTCAGCGTCAAAGTCGATCAGTTGCTCGATGTCGCCGTTGCCGGTTTGAACAGCTCTCCTGTCACCGCGACGTCGACCGCCGCGGTCCTGACTTACTCGATCACCAACACCGGCAACGGCACCGACAGCTTCAACCTGACCGCCGATCCCGCCGTTTCGGGCAACAGCTTCAACGGCGTGATCCAGGGCGTCTACCTCGATACCGACGGCAACGGCGTTTACACCCCCGGCACCGATACGCTGGTGGCATCCGGCGCGGCCAGTTCGCCGATCGCCGAAGACGGATCGATCAAGGTTTTCGTGATCGTGTCGCTGCCTGCAGGTGCAACCGACGCGCAGGCCAGCCAGGTCAAGCTGACCGCGACTTCCGCGATCGGTTCAGGCACCCCGGGCACGGTCTTTGCCGGCAAGGGCCAAGGCGGCAGCGATGCGGTTGTCGGCAGTTCACACGCCACGCAAAGCGCACTCGACAGCCTGATCGCCAGCCTCGCCACTGTGTCTCTCACCAAGTCGGCTGCCATCGTCGACCAGTTCGCTGGCACGTCGCCGGTTCCGGGCGCCACCGTCACTTACACGATTGTCGCGCATGTAACCGGGTCGGGCACTGCCGAAGGCGTGCACGTGGCCGACATCATCCCCGCCAGCACGACTTACCAGGCCGGCACGCTCACGCTCAACGGCACAGCGCTGACCGACGCAACAGATGGTGACTCGGGCACGGCCGGTGCTTCGGGAATCGATGTCGCTCTCGGCAACGTGACCGGCGGCGCCTCGGACAAGACCGTTACCTTCAAGGTCAAGATCAACTGATCGCGCAAATTCGACAAAGGGTCGCAACCATGTTCGCATTCAAAACCATCCGCATCGCCATCGCTGCCAGCGGGCTTGCGTTGATCTCTGCACCAGCCTTTGCCGCACCCGCGGCTGGGCAGATATCGCTGAAGGGCGACGTCAAGGTCGAAAAGACCGTCGTCACCAATGGCGCGTCAACCCACGTGCTGGTTACGCCGCAGAAGGTTGTGCCGGGCGATCGCCTGGTGTTTTCGACCGCCTACCACAACAACGGCGCCAGCGCGGTCGATCACTTCGTGGTCACCAACCCGCTGCCCAAGGGCGTCGCATATGCTGCCGATGGTACTGAGGCTTCCGAAGTTTCGGTCGATGGCGGCAAGAGCTGGGGCCAGCTCGCAAAGCTGACCGTTGCCGACGACAAGGGCGGCCAGCGCGCCGCACAAGCCAACGATGTCACGCACGTACGCTGGACCGTCGCCGTAATCGCGCCGGGGGCCACCGGCGCTGTTTCGTACCACGCCGTGGTCCGCTGATTAAAACAACACGGGTTCGCAAGGGGAACATTAAATGAGGAACTTTACCAAAGCGTTTGGTGTTGCCATGGCCAGCGCGGGCGTCGCGCTGGTGGCAACGCCGGCACAAGCTGCAGGCACGCAAGCCGGCAGCACGATCACCAACACCGTTTCGGTCAATTACCAGGTCGGCGGCATTTCGCAGACGGCCCAGTCCGCGTCCAATTCGATCACGGTCGACCGCAAGGTCAACCTGACGATCGCGTCGGCCGCATCGACAACCACGGTTTCGCCGGGCCAGACCTCGGCATCGACCGCCTTCACGGTTACCAACTCGTCGAACGATACAATCGATATCGTTCTGGGCGTGGTCAACCAGTCGGGCGGCACCGCCCAGCATGGCGGCACCGATACGATCGACGTCAGCAACTACAAGATCTATTCGGACGCCGCGCTAACCACGCTGATCACGTATCTCGACGAAATGGCGCCCGATACCACGCGGACGGTCTACGTTTCGGCCGACGTGGCGATCTCGGTCACCAATGGCCAGATTGCGGGCGACATCCTCACCGGCACGGCTGCCGCGGGCGGTGGCACCGGCTCGCAAGGCACGGTGCTGACGGCCACCAGCGGCGCCAACACGGCTGGCGTCGATACGGTCTTCGCCGATGGCGCGGGTTCGAGCGATGCCGCCAACGACGGCAAGTATTCGGCCAAGGGCGACTATACCGTCTCGGCGCCGGTGCTCACCGTCACCAAGACCAGCGTGCTCATCAGCGATCCGGTCAATGGCACCACCAACCCCAAGGCAATCCCGGGTGCGGTCATGGAATACTGCATCGCGGTCGCCAACGCCGCCGGTGCGGCAACCGCAACCAGCCTGACACTGTCCGATCCGCTGCCGACAACGGTGACGTACAGTTCGGGCTACGGGATTTTCCTGAATGGCACCGTGACGGGCGCGACCTGCAACACCGATGGCACTGCCGGCGGTACGTACACCGCGGGTACTACCACGGTTGCAGGAACGCTCAACAACTTGACCGCCGGTTCGACCGAAACGTTGCGTTTCCGGACGACCATCAACTGATCGTTAGGGGGTGGCAGGTATGGTTACCGCCACCCCAATCATTCGGTCAGCACCACAAAAATTCATGAACCGCTTCAACCCCTTCCGAGCGGTCCTTCTGACCCTGCTGAGCGTAGCGCTCCTGATCCTGGGGCAAGGGGCAAGCGCCCAATCCGCAAACGTTCGGGCGATCACCAACATCGCTCAGGCTTACTGGACTCAGGCGGGCAAGGCTTATGCCACCGTCTCGAACCAGGTTGCGTTCGATGTGGTGCAGAAGCCGGTGACGATAGACACGTTCGTCAACACACCCGCTGGCGGCCAGCCACTAAGCTTCGTGCCATCGATGTGCGGCGGGGCAATGCTGCCGATCGGCAATGCGGCCAATGCCACGATTGCCAGCGCTTCGGCGGTGAAGGCCAATTCGCTGCACATCGGAGACAGCTTCTTCTTCCGCGTGGTCGACACCGCCGGCAACAAGAACGTCAATTCCGTCGATTCGATCGAGGCCACGCTGGTCACCAGTTCGGGCGATCGCGAGACCGTGACGATCTTCGAAACCGGACCCAATACCGGCGTGTTCGTCGGTGCCGTGCCCACCAGCGCGATCCCTCCCAGCCCCTCGCAGGGCGATTGCCGCCTCAGCGTGGCCGTCAACGACACGATCGCGATCGCGGTTCAGGGCAGCGACACCGTCAGCCCGATCGCCAGCGCCACGCTCAACGTGCTGGTCGATCCGTTCGGAATGGTGTTCGACAGCGAAGATGGCGCTGCGGTAAATGGCGCCAGGGTGTCGCTGGTCGATGCCGTCACGGGCGCTCCGGTGCGGGTGTTCGCGCCCGATGGTGTCACGGTGTGGCCCTCGATCGTCACTACCGGACAGACCGTCACCGACGCCGCCGGCGCGACGTATCCGATGCTGTCCGGCGAATACCGCTTTCCGCTGGTCGCGCCCGGCCAGTACCGCGTGGTGGTCCAGCCCGTGACGCCGTACACTGTGCCGTCGACCGCCAGCGCTGCGCAGCTTGCGACAGTCACGCGGCCCGACGGTCTTCCGGTCACCATTATCGATGCTTCGTTCGGCAAACCCCTCACGTTGACCGCGTTCGGACCGGTGCGGATCGACGTGCCCGCCGATCGCCCGCCGGTTGCGGTCGGGCTGGTCAAGACTGCCTCGCGTGACCGGGCCCAGCCTGGCGATGTGGTGTTTTACACCCTGACCGCGAAGAACCTCGAAGCGGGCCACGCCAAGCGCGGCGTGGTGCTGACCGACCAGCCTTCGGCGCTGTTGCGGCTGCGCAAGGATTCGATCCGCATCGACGGCGTGGCCAATCCGGCTGCGGTAACGATTGCCCCCGATGGCCGGTCGCTGGCGATCGCACTCGGCACGATTGCGGCCGGTGGCTCCAAAACGGTGACATATGCAATGTCGGTTCGTCCCGACGCAACGGCGGGGCAAGCGCTTAACAAGGCCATTGCAACCGACGCGCGCGGGCTGACGAGCGTTGCCAGCGCGGTAGTCAATATCGAAGACGACGGGCTAGCCGGTCGGATAACGCTGATCGGGCGGATCACCGACGGCGATTGCAGCTACCGGGGCGAGCACCGTGGCATCCCCGGTGTGCGGGTCATGCTCGAGGACGGCAGCTTTGCCGTGACCGATGCCGAAGGGCGCTATCACTTCGACGGCCTGGTTCCTGGCGACCACGTGGCGGCTGCGCTGGAGGCGACTTTGCCAGAGGGCGGCAAATTCACCAATTGCGCTCGCTCGACCCGCAATGCCGGAAGCGCGACTTCGCGGTTTATAAGCGGGCAGGGCGGCAGCCTGGCGGTAGCCGATTTCTATGCCGACGTTCCCGCTGTTGCGATGGATAAGGTAACGAGAGCGTTTGCGAAGAAGCTCGAATATAACTTTGATTTTGAACATAAAAATATAGCGTTAGCGTCACCGGCTTCAACACAGGTCGCCAAACCTGCGGAATCGGCGGCAAATGGTGACCGGTTGCCCGCAAATCTCGATGATGCAGCGCGTTCGGATCGTTCGGCAGCGGGCTCGGAAACCGACTGGCTGGCAATGGGCGATGGCTCCAACGGTTTCCTGTTCCCGACCATCGATCACAACCCGCGCGCGCCCGCCGTTCGGGTCGTGATCCGGCACCGGCCCGCGCAGAAGGTCGAATTGCTGGCCGACGGCAAGGCCGTTCCCAAAGTGGCGTTCGATGCGGTCAAGCGTTCCGCCACCGGTGGCTGGGCGGTCAGCATGTGGCGCGGCATCCCCATCGAGGGCGACGTTGTCCACCTGACTGCCGTGATCCGCAACGCCGATGGCAGCGAGGCCGAACGGCTGACGCGCGATGTGCATTTCGCCACTTCCGCCGCCGAAGCCAGAATTGTTGCCGAACAATCGCATCTGATCGCCGATGGACGCACCCGCCCGGTCCTTGCAATTCGCCTCACCGATCGCAACGGCCGCCCGGTCCACGCCGGCGTCTCGGGCGATTTCACGATGAGCGCGCCTTACGAAAGCGCCGAGGCGCTCGACGCCATGCAGTCGCGGGCATTGTCGGGCCTCGGCCGGTTCGCGCCGCGCTGGACGGTCAAGGGCGATGATGGCGTTGCGCTGATCGAACTGGCGCCGACTCTGGTCAGCGGGCCGTTGCAGCTCGATTTCAAGTTTACCGACAACAAGCAAAACGGAACCCAAGCCAGCCAGCAGCAGCGCCTGCAGTCGCTTGAAGCCTGGGTGGTGCCGGGCGACCAGAAGTGGACTCTCGTGGGCCTGGCCGAGGGCGCCGCGGGCAAACGCACGATCGCCGACGTGATGGAACGCACCGGTCGGTTCGACAGCGACCTGGGCGACCATGGCCGCGTGGCATTCTATGCCAAGGGCCGCGTGCTCGGTTCGACCTTGCTTACGGTCGCTTATGACAGCGCCAAGCAGCGTGACCAGCAACGCCTGCTCGGCGCGATCGATCCGCGCGCCTATTATACCGTGTTCGCTGATGGGTCTGACCGCCGGCTCGATGCCGCCAGCCGCAACAAGCTTTACGTGCGGATCGAAAGCGCCAAGTTCACCGCGCTGTTCGGCGATTTCGAGACCGGCTTCAACCAGACCCAACTCGCGCGCTACCAGCGCACCGCGACCGGCGTGAAAGCCGAAGGCCGGTTGGGCGGGGTCCATGCCGCCGCTTACGCCACCCGCGTTGCATCGGCGCACCACCGCGACGAGATCCAGGGCGGGGGCATCTCCGGCCCTTACCGCCTGTCGAGCCGCGCAATCATCGCCAACAGCGACACCGTGGTGATCGAAGTTCGCGACCGCCTGCGCTCCGAGGTCATCGTCGACAGCCGCACGCTCAGCCGCTTCATCGATTACGACATCGATCTGCTGGCCGGCACGATCACCTTCAAGCAGCCGATCCTCAGCCGCGATTCCTCGCTAAACCCGCAGTTCATCGTCGCCGACTATGAAATCGACCAGGGCGTCGCCGGCGGGCAGATGAATGCCGGCGGCCGCGTCGATTGGACTTCAGCCAATGGCAAGATCCGCGTCGGCGGCACCTTGCTCACCGATACCGGCAATGGCCCGCGCACCGGGCTGGGCGGGCTGGACCTCAAGGCACGGATCGCGCGCGGCACCGAAGTGCGCGCCGAAGTGGCCGCCAGCCGCAGCAACGGCAGCACGCAATCGGCCTGGCTGGTCGAAGCCGAGCACCATGACGGCAAGCTCGACGTGCTGGCTTACGCGCGGTCGATGGACCAGGGCTATGGCGTCGGGCAGACCACTGGCGCCGAAGCCGGGCGCCGCAGGTATGGCGTGGATACCCGCTACAACCTGACCGAATCGCTCTCACTCACCGCCAGCGGCTGGCTCGACCAGAGCCTGACCGACGCCACGCGCCGCGAAGCGCTGCAGATCCACGGCGAATATCGTACGGGTCGCAACAGCTTGCGGCTGGGTCTTGCGACTTTGCGTGATCACCTGATCGATGGCAGCACCGCCAATTCGGCGGTGATCGATGGCGGCGTCACGCAGCGCTTGCTCGATGGCAAGCTCGAACTCGATGCCTCGACCAGCATCGGCCTGGGCAAGACCGACTCGATCGACCTGCCGTCGCGCCATCAGCTTGCGGCGCGCTATACGCTGTCGTCGCGGATCAAGCTGATCGGCAGCTATGAAATTGCCAAGGGCAGCGCGGTCAATGCGCGCACCGGGCGGTTCGGCTTCGAAGTGACGCCTTGGTCGGGCGCGCGGATTGCCTCGTCGCTGGGTACGCAGGATATCGCCGAATACGGCAAGCGCAGCTTCGCCGCGTTCGGGCTGGCGCAATCGTTCAACGTTTCCAAAAAGCTGTCGATCGACGCTACGGTGGACAGCAACCACGTGATCTCTGGCATCAGCGCCGCCAGCGTCATCAACCTGCAACACCCGGTGGCGAGCGGCGGGCATCTGGGCGATAGCGGCCAGATCGCCGAAGATTTCACCGCGCTCACGCTTGGCGCAACCTGGCGCGCCAACCGCTGGACCACGTCCTTGCGCGGCGAATACCGTGACGGCGAACTGGCCAAGCGCAAGGGCGTCACCTTCGGCGCGATCCGCCAACTGGGCGAGGGCACGATTGCCGGCACGGGCTTCACCTGGACCAAGGCGCGCGGCATCGATGGCACCGCCAGCGAGATCTTCAACGCCGCGCTGGCCTTCGCGCACCGCCCGGCCGATGGCTCGGTGGCCACGCTGGCCAAAGTCGAATTCCGCAGCGACTGGGTGCAGAACGCCGTGAACGGTGATGCGGGCGCATCGGGCGTGACCGCGCTCAATGTCGACGGCACCGCGCGCGCCAGCCGGGTGATCGGCAGCGTTTCGACCAACTGGTCACCGCGCGGCAGCATTCACGGCGACAATGGCGACGAATTCGTCCAGCGCAGCGAGATCGGACTGTTCGGCGCGGTGCGCTACAATCTCGATCGTTATCAGGGCTATGACCTGGCCGCGACTGCGCTGCTCGGCGGGATCGACGCGCATATCGGCATTGGTGAGCGCATGGAAATCGGCGGCACCGCCACCGTCCGCACCACGCTTTCGGATCATGTCACGCAGTTCGCATTCGGCCCCACGATCGGCGTGGTGCCCGCGCGCGACGTGATCCTGACGCTGGGCTACAATTTCAGCGGCTTCCGCGACCGCGATTTCGCCGCGGCGCGCAACACGCTGAAGGGTGTGTTCGCCACGCTGAAGATCAAGTTCGACACCTCGACGCTGGGCTTCCTCGGCCTCGCGAAGTAAGCCCGTGCGCTGACCGCGCATGGAGTTGTCGCAATGGCCGAAACCGTCCCCACCATCGCCCCCACAGTCGCTGCTGCCGGCCGCTACCGGCTGGGTGAACGCAACGTCCACCGCATGGGCTATGGCGCCATGCAACTGGCCGGACCGGGCGTGTTCGGACCGCCGCGCGATCGTGCCGAGGCTATCGCAGTGCTGCGCGAGGCGGTTGCGCAAGGCGTCGACCATATCGACACCAGCGATTACTACGGCCCCCACGTCACCAACGAGCTGATCCGCGAGGCGCTGCACCCCTATCCCGACGGGTTGGTGATCGTGACCAAACTGGGTGCGCGCCGCGATGACAAGGGTGGCTGGCTGCCGTGGCACGCGCCGGCCGATCTGGTGGCGGGGGTCGAGGACAATTTGCGCCGGCTCGGGCTGGATCGCATCGAGGTGGTCAACTTGCGCTCGATGTTCAGCGCGCACGGCCCGGCCGAAGGATCGCTCGACCAGCAGTTGGAGGCGCTCGCAAGTTTACAGCAACGCGGGCTGATCGGCCATATCGGGCTGAGCAACGTAACGGCCACGCAACTCGCCGACGGGCAGAAGATCGCGCCGATCGCCTGCGTGCAGAACCACTACAACCTGGTCCACCGCGTTGACGATGCCATGATCGATGACCTGGCGGCGCAGGGCATCGCCTATACGCCGTTCTTCCCGCTGGGTGGCTTCTCGCCTTTGCAGTCGGACGCATTGTCGGCGGTCGCGCGTGATCTTGGCGCCACGCCGATGCAAGTGGCGCTGGCCTGGCTGCTGCGGCGCTCGCCCAACATATTGCTGATCCCGGGCACGTCTTCGCGGGGCCATCTGGCCGAGAACCTGGCGGCGGCGTCGCTGGAATTGCCCGAGGAGGCGATTGCCACGCTGGAACGGATCGGCGGAGGGGCTGGGGCGTAATCTGCACATCAGCTACCCGGCCCCCTCGTCGCGCTGAGCTCGACACGGGGCTTGGCTAAGCTTCTGCGACACCTCCCGACGCACAAGCCGCGCCGTTGCGGATTGTCATGCGACAGGCCCGGCCCGCTTCTCATCGAATCCTTATTGGCCAGCACTCCGAAGTAAAGCCAAGCCTCGCATCAAGTGCGGGGCGACGGGGAGTGACGGATAGGAATTTCAGTCCATCAACGCGTGGCTGTCCGCCGCATGACTTTGGTACGATGTCCGCGCAAACTGACCGGCGATCGGAACCTCAGTTCAACTGGGCCTGGATACTGAGCGTGAACGAGGGCGGGGCGCCGGTCGATCCGGCCATCGCGCCCTTGGGGTTGAGGCACACGAACTTGACCGCAGCGTCGTAGGCCGCGACCGGCGAATACGTGCAGGCGGCGAAGCTGGTCGGTGCGGTGGCGGAGTTGGAGTACTTGATGTCGGTGCCGGCGGTGAAGGTCAGCCCGCTGCTCGGCGAACCTTGCGTGAACACCGGCGTGGCGGCAGTGCCGACGCGCAACTGCGCCGGCAGCGCGTCGATCAGCCAGACGGTGTTGCTGTCGACCGGGGTGGCGCCGGTGTTGGCCACCACGAAGCTGTAGTTGATGAGCGCACCGGGGATCAGCTTGGGATTGCTCGAACCGTTGACCGGATCGGACAGCGGGGTGGCCAGCTTGCTCACGCTCAGCAATGCGTTTGCAGCGAGCCTGGTATTGGTGATCGTGCAAGTGACCACATCACCCAGTTGCGGGGTGATCGTGCCCCCCGGCGTGGTCGGCAGCGTGGTACTGGACCCTGTGTAGGCGTTGGTGCAGGCCATTGCCGCGCTGTATTGCGCCAGGATCGTGGTGCCCGCGCCGGCTTCGTACAGCTTGTAAGCGGTCGCGGCGGTGGCCTGGTATTGCGGGGTCACGCCGGTCGATACGATTGCGCCCGTTCCGGTGGTGGTGGTGGTGGCAACATTGGTCGCGCCCTGGTCGATATTCATCACGAATTGGTCGGTGGCGAATTGCCGGCCAGTGCCGGCAAGCGCCTTTTGCAGCGTCAGGTGCGGGAAGGGGGTTTCGGTAAAGGTGCAGTTGACCGAATCGCCGAACGCCAGGCTACCGAAGCTGTACGACGTGGTGAGCACGTTGGTGGGCAAAGGCGTGCTCGATCCCGAGCTGCTGTTGGTGCAACTCAGCGAGGATCGGTAATGCGCGATCGTGTCCGTGCTGCCGCTGGCCATCTGCTGGGTGAGCGTCAGCGGCAAGGCCGCCGCGCTCGACAGCGAGGCGGCGGTGAACGGGCCGAGCCCGGTGCCGCTCGACGTACCGGTGGCGAGGTTCGTTCCGGTTGCGGTCGCGTTGATGTTGAAAGTGAACTGGTCGGCCGCTTGCGCGCGCGCGCCGGTGATCTGCGACGTCAGCCGGATCGTGGCGAAGCGCACCGCGAACATTGCGCCCTGGAGGCCACCGCCGACCAGCGTGGTGGTCAGCGTGGTCGGCGTGCTCGAACCGACGATATAGGCACCGACGGTGCCCGCAACGCCCGTCTCGGTAAAGGTCGTGGTGCCGGTGCCCGAGGTGGTGGGATAGATCGAGCCGCTGATCGGGCCGACCTGGTCGAGCAGCAACCACGGCTGCCCGTTGGTCTGGAAGCTGAGCGTTTCGCCCTGGTTGCTCGATTCGGCGTCGGCTGCCACGAACATGTAGGCGGTGGTCGTGCCCCCGGTCGGTGGGGTCAGCACGATGTTCGAAAAGGTTACGGTGGTCGTGCCCGCGGCGGTCTGGTAGAATACCGGCTTGCCAGTGATGCCGAGAAAGGCGGTGTTGCCGACCGCCGCTCCGGTCCACGATGGTGAGGCGACCGCGGTCTGCGCGGCGCCGCTGACGTTCAGCGTGAAGCGGATGATCGTCCCATCCTGCAACGTCAAACTGATCGACTGCCCGCCCACAGAACGCGCAGTGGCGTCGTTGTAAGTCGAAAAATCGATCCAGCAATACGATTGCCAGTCGCTCGGCCCGGTCGAGCCTTGCGACGTCGCCACGTTGCAATTGGCTGCAAGCGCGGGCGCCGCGGACAGCGCTGTGCCCATGATCGCCAGAACGCATCGCGCCAGGCGCTGTGCGCATCGCCGTCCAATTCGCTGAGCCAGGCGCTGTGCCAGTTTGTTGAAAAAACCGAGCTTCATGCCCGCGTTAACGCCTTATGTCGTTTGAACCAGCGTCGGAACTACCGGGAAATACCTATGGCTTGGTTAAGAGGCTCTGCAGCTTCGATGGTGCGCCTGCCTGGTTTCAGCGGATCTTTACCCGCACCCCCACCCATAAGGTGCGGGGCGTGCCCAGGTCGATCGACCCAGCCACGTTGCGCGTAACGATGGCGGTATCGGTCAGGTTTTCGCCGCGCAGGACCAGCGAAAACACCCGGCCGATCGGGACGCTGACGAAGGCACCCAGCGTGGTTGCGGGCGCCAGCATGTCGGTTTGCAAGTCGTCCTCGAACTGCGCCCCGGTGTGCCGCAGCGTGACCGCGAGATCGAAGCCGGGCGAGGGGCTCCAGCCCAATGTGCCGCTGGCGGAAATCTTCGGCGTTTGTGCCGGTCGGAGCCCGTTCAGCGGCGTTGCACTGCCGCTGGCCCGAACCCGTGCGTCGGTCAGCGCCAGCGAGCCTTCGAACCGAAACGGCCCGCGCTGGACGTGCGCATCGAATTCGAGCCCGCGCGCGCGGATTGCATCGACGTTGAACCGCTGGCGCAAATTGGTGGCAATCGTGACGTTGGCGATGGCATGTGCGATGCGGTCTGCAAACGCGGTCGCGCTCAGCCGCACATTTGAGTCGGGTGCGAAATCGAGCCCGACCTCGAAGCCTTCGAGCCTTTCGTTGATCAGTGCGGCATTGGCCTGGGTGGTCACCGGAGGCACGGTGAACGGCCGGTAAAGTTCGTTAAGCGTGGGCAGACGGAAACCCGAATAGCCAGCGGCGCGGACTGTCAGCACGGGCAGCGGCTGCCAGGCCGCGCCGCCGCGCAAGGTCGTTTCCCAACCGTTGCGGCTCGCGAAGCGGTTCGACGTGGTGATGGTGCCAGCAGGCGTGGCCTGCTCGAAAAACCCGTCCGCGATCGACCAGCGATCGGCGCGGACGCCTGCGGTCAGCGTCAGCGCGCCCAATGTCCAGTCGTCATCGACGAACACCCCGGCATCGCTGTTGCGGCCACCCGATTTGCGCAGGAACGTGGCCGCGCCAGTGGTGGCGCTGAACCCGGTCTCGGCGGTTTGTCCGATCCCGACGCGGACATCGGCACCCACTCGCAGCACGTGCCCGCCACCCACCGGCGGTCGCAGTTCGAGTTTGCCGCCGACCCCGGTCGAAGGCGTGCGATATTCGTCGAGGGTTTTGCGAAAGGTGGTTGAGCTGATCGTCACGGCTGCGAAGTCGCGTGCCTGAACATAGCCGAGCGCGTCGAATTGCCACGGTCCCCGGCCGACCACGCGCAAACTCGCGTCCTCGCCTTGCGAATGCGCGTCGGCGCCGGCGAAGCGCAAGGTGCGGTCATCCTGGAAGGCCAGTCCGCGCGCCTGGAGTTCGATACCGGGCGCGATCGGTGCCACCCCGCGCAATCCGGCAGACCAGCTTTGGTAAGCCGCCGGCACGCTCGCCGGTATACGCTGCGCCAGCGGGTTCGTCTGAAAGCCGCGCCCGCGATCCCAGCGGCCACTCGCCTCGGCGAAACCCTCGCCGAGTTTCGACGCGATCGTTCCCGACAGCGTGGTCTCGCCGCGATCGTTCACCGAAGCCTCGCCGCTGAGCAGGCCGAGATCGGCGGCGCTGGCGCTCGTAAGGTCGATCGTGCCGGCTACCGCGCCCGCCGCAAACGCGCCCGCGCCACCGCCGCGCGTCACCCGCGCCGATGCCAGCCGTTCGGGCGCGATTGCCGATAGCGGCACGAACCCGAAGAACGGATCGGCCATCGGCACGCCGTCGAGCAAAACCGCCGTGCGGCTGGTGGCATTGCCGCCCAGCGCGCGCAGCGTCACGCCTTGCGCCGAAGGGTTGGCCGAGCGACTGTCCGAGCGGCGAAACTGCTGGAAACCGGCCACGCCCGACAAGGCATCCTCGATCCGCCCCGACACGGCCGACAGCAGCGCCGTGCGGTCGAGCGTGCGGATATCGTAGGCAACCACGGCGGGTGTCTGATCGAGCCCGCGCCCTGTGACGACGATCGGCTCTTGGGGATGGTCTGGCGCCGAGTCGGCCGATTGCGCCATTGCGGCTCCCGGAAGCATGCAACCAGCGAGCAAAACGATACGAAAACGACCATGGTCCATGCCTTCGCGATCACCACGCAGCCACGCCGCCGTCAACGCGAATGTCAGCACTCAAGCCGCATTCCGATCATCTGCGCAGCAGCAAAAAGCGTTCGGCAACAGCGGTGTTTCGGTTTTCGCACAAGCTGTGCTAGGGGACCCTCGCTGACGTCGCATTTCGACGGATAATTCGGCCGCTACGGCATCACCAGTTGTCCCCAATTCGCTTCAATCAATCAGCTCCACAATGCCGGGTTCCGCAAATGACGCGGTTGCCCGACGATACTACATGATCAAGGACAAGCTTATGATTACCGGAACGGTCAAGTTTTTCAACGAAACCAAGGGCTTTGGTTTTATCGCTCCCGAAACCGGCGGCGATGACGCGTTCGTTCACATCTCGGCCGTGGAACGCGCCGGCATGTCGACGCTCGAAAAGGACCAGCGCGTTTCGTATGAACTCGAAACCGACAAGCGTGGCAAGACTTCGGCAGTGAACCTTCAGGCTGCCTGAATGATCGGCCGGGCCCGCCTTTGCGGCGGGCCCGGCCACTTCATCAACACCATAGCAGGACAGAGCAGGATCAATGGCAGGATACAAGGAACCCGGATTTCAGGATCGGGTCGCCACAGCACAGCGCGCACGCGAATCGGCGCTGGATAAGCTGCGGAGCAAGAAGCCGCTCGACGAAGCCGAAGTGGCCCGCAAGGTTGCCGCTCAGCAGGCCAAGGAGGCCGCTGCTGCCGAAAAGCGTGAGCGACTGCTCCGCGAACGCGAGGAAGCGAAACTCGCCAAGATCGAGGCCACGCGCCTGGCTGCCGAAGCTGCCGCCGCCGCCAAGCCCAAGGAATTGACCGAAGAAGAAAAGAAGGCGGCGCGCGACGCCCGCTACGCCGCTCGCAAGAACCGCAAGCGTTGATTCCACGCGAACTCCTGGGCACTGCACAAGTGCCGGGCGGGGCTGAAGAACTGCGTCTTTACCGGCACGATCGCGATTTCATCATCGCGCTCGATCGCAACGAACTGATGAGCAGCCGGATGAGTGGGTCGGAAATGGCGCTCGCCACGATGACCTGTGACCGGATCGCCGGACGCAAGAAGCCGTACCTGTTGATCGGTGGCTATGGCATGGGCTTCACGTTGCGGGCTGCGCTTGAAAAGCTGGACAAGGACGCGCGGATCACCGTCGCGGAACTAGTGCCCGAAGTCATCGCATGGGCGCGCGGGCCGATGGTCGATGTGGCCGCCGGGTGCCTCGAAGACCCGCGGGTCGATCTTGTGATGGGCGATGTCGGTGCGCTGATTGCTTCGTGCACAGGCACTTACGACGCTATCCTGCTAGACGTCGACAACGGGCCGGACGGCCTGACTTGCGAAGACAACGCCCAGCTTTACACCAAGCAGGGCCTGCGCGCGGCGCGGGCTGCGCTCAAGCCGGGTGGAATCCTGGCGGTGTGGTCGGCCACCAAGGACCCGCCTTTCACCGGGCGGCTGTTGCGCGCCGGCTTCGAAGTGGATGAAGTGGGCGTGCGCGCCCGCAGCAACGGCAAGGGCCCGATGCATGTCATATGGTTTGCCAAATCCCCCGCTTAGGCGTTTGTAATTCAATCGATTTCCCAAGGAGCATAACCCATGACAACCCGCACTTCGAACGCCCCTTTCCTGATCAAGAAGGATGAAGCCGGCGATTTCCGGTTGACCGTTCGCGATACCCGCTACAATTCGCAAGGGTTCCCGATTGTCACATCGAGCCTGCAGGACGAACGGTTCAAGACCGCCGCTGCAGCCAAGGTTTTCGCGCGCGACAACTTCCGCGCGATGCCCGGCCAATACGCGACCAAGTAAGCAGGCTTACACTTCGGCCATGGATTTCCACGACCTGCTGCACCGCTACTTCGGCCAGACCGATATCGAGACGCTGTCTCCGGCAGCGATCGAAGGCGGGATGGATCGAGCGCGCGTCGATTTCGGGCTCGAGCGCGATCCCGGCCGGCGGTTTGCGTTGTGGACGCTGATGTACATGCTGGGCCACGGCCCCGATCTCGACGTGGCGTTCAAGGACCCGGTCGAGCGCGAGGCCGCGCGCAATTTCATGGACCTGGCCGCGCGGATGACGCCCGACTGACGCCGAAGCGTCAACCGAGCAAGTCGGCCACCGGCGTGTAATCGTACCCCAATTCGCGCGCCACGGCTTCGTAAGTCACTTTGCCGGCATGCACATTCAGGCCCGCGCCCAGATGGGCATCGGCCTTGAGCGCACCCTTCCAGCCCAGATCCGCGATGCGCAGCGCATGCGGCAGCGTCACGTTGTTGAGCGCGTACGTGCTCGTCCGTGCGACTGCACCGGGCATGTTGGCTACGCAATAGTGCACGATCCCGTCGACCAGGTACGTCGGATCGGCGTGCGTGGTGGCGTGGCTGGTTTCAAAGCACCCGCCCTGGTCGATCGCCACGTCGACCAGCACCGCACCCGGCTTCATGCACTTGAGCATGTCGCGCGTCACCAGCTTGGGAGCCGCCGCACCGGGCACCAGCACGGCGCCGATCACCAGTTCGGCCTCGCAGATCATCTGCTGGATGTTCGCGCGGTTGGAAAAGCGCGTCTTGGCGCGGCTTTCGAAGTGCATGCCCAGCCGTTCGAGCTGTTCGGGATCGCGATCGAGGATGGTCACGTCGGCGCCGAGGCCGACCGCCATCTGCGCCGCGTTGAAACCGACCACGCCGCCGCCGATCACCAGCACGCGCGCCGGCAGTACGCCCGGCACGCCGCCCAGCAACACGCCGCGCCCGCCATTGGCCTTTTCGAGCGCGGTGGCGCCCGCCTGGATGCTCATGCGGCCGGCAACCTGGCTCATCGGCTTGAGAAGCGGCAATTGCCCGCCCGCGCCGGTCACGGTTTCATAAGCAATCGCGGTAACGCCCGAAGCGACCAGTTCGCGGGTCTGTTCGGGATCGGGCGCAAGATGAAGGTACGTGAACAGCACTTGCCCTTCACGCAGCATCGCGCGCTCGACAGCCTGCGGTTCCTTGACCTTGACCACCATTTCGCAGCCATCGAACACCGTTTTCGCATCGGGCTGGAGCCTGGCGCCCGCCGCTGCATAGTCAGAGTCCATCGCGCCGATGCCCAGCCCCGCGCCCGCTTCGACCCAGACTTCGTGGCCGTGTGCAACCAGTTCGCCCGCGCTTTCGGGGGTCAGGCCCACGCGATATTCGTGGTTCTTGATTTCCTTGACGGTGCCGACGCGCATGGTGGTGTCCTTGATACAGAGTCTTGGCGAACAATAGCGTGCCGCGCCTATACAGCAGAACGCGGGAAAGTGGTTTCATTTTTTACCTGTTTGCCGCCAAAATCCCGACACAGACTCCCGCTGGTCCCTCGCTTGACGTGACAAGGCCGGCGGATCGCTCCGCCTGCCGTTTCACGCACGCCGATAGCTGGATTTACTTGCCGGCCTTCTTGCATTCGTTGCGGAATTTTTCGCGCGGCTTGCCGTGAAGCCCTTTGGCATCGGCCTGCTTCGAGCAATCAAGCGAGATTGCAGTGCGCGGCTTCTGGCCTGATTTGGTAGCCGCATTGTCGCCGACAGCGCGCCTGGGCAGGACTTTGGCCGAAGCCGGTTTGACGGCGGGTGCGGCAATCGGTTTGGGCGCTGCGGGTGCAGGTGCCGATGCGGCCTTGGTCGCGGGCGCCGGTTCGGCCGCAAGGGCCGACGCGCCGAAGCACATGACGGCGACAGCAGCGATGACAATCCTGGCTTTCATGACCTCGACCCTTCTCGATTGCGCGGGGCATTGTGCCCGTCGCGTCGCCAAGGGTGCCGGTTTGACCGGCCTCCGACAAGCCCCAATCGGCGATCCTTCACCATGCTGGCGGCATTTCCGAGGGTTTTGCCCGAGTGTTCGGAACCAGCCTCAGTTGTCCGGATCGATGTGCGATGGCGGATCGCGATAGGCTGCTTCGCGGTTGAGTCGTTCGTTGTGTTCGGCGACCGATTCCTGTTCGCGGCTTTCGCTGGCGTACTTGTGGATCGTGTTGGACGTTCCCGCCGACTGCAGAACGGCAACGGTTCCTGCTCCCAGCATCACGCATGAGGCCAGTCCGAACAGATAGAGTCCGCCCAGGACCATCAGAACCGTCTTGAAAGCTTTCATGATTGGAATTCCCCCATTCCCGCCAGCCATCCCTGCCAGCCATCCCCGCTTGCCCGATGGGAATGGCACGCGACGGGTTTAGACTGCGTTGCCCTGGTCGGATTTCCGCAAGGCCGGAGACCATGCTGTGACCGTGCTGTTCGCCCGGTGCAGGGGCTGCTAGATCGCCGGAGGGAGAGCGGGGTCGATGACGAGCGAATCAAGCGTACTGGCAGATACATCGGAACGCAGCCGAAACCCGTTGCGCGCCAATGCCCGCGTGCTGACGGCCGCGCTGGTCGGTACATCGGTCGAATTCTATGATTTCTACCTCTACGTCACCGCTGCCGCTTTGGTTTTCGGGCCGCTGTTCTTCCCCGCCGCCAGCCGCGAGGCGCAACTGCTTTCGGCCTATCTCAGCTTCGGCCTCGCCTTCGTCGCGCGGCCGCTGGGGGCGATCGCATTCGGCCATTTCGGCGATCGCGTCGGGCGCAAGGCCACGCTGGTCGCGTCGTTGCTGCTGATGGGTGGCTCGACCATGGCGATCGCCTTCCTGCCGACCTACCAGATGATCGGCTGGGTCGCGCCGCTGCTGCTGTGCATCCTGCGCTTCGGGCAGGGCTTCGGGCTGGGGGGTGAGTGGGGCGGCGCGGCGCTGCTCGCGGTGGAGAACGCACCGCGTGGGTGGACCGCGCGGTTCGGCGCGGCGCCGCAATTGGGATCGCCGATCGGGCTGGTCGCGGCCAACGGGCTGTTCGTGCTGCTGGGCCTGGCGCTGACCGACACCCAATTCCTGAGCTGGGGTTGGCGGATCCCCTTCGTTTCCAGCGCGGCCTTGGTCGGGATAGGTCTGTGGATAAGGTTGCGGATAAGCGAAACCGCGGCGTTCAGCGCCGCGCGCAATCATGGTCCGCCGCCGATGGTGCCGATCGGTTCGCTGCTGAGCCACCACAAACGCCCGCTGCTGATCGGCGTGATGGGTTCGGTCAGTGCCTTTGCGATCTTCTACCTCTGCACCGCGTTTGCGCTGTCTTACGCCACCGGCAGCTTGGGCTTGCGACGGGAAGCTGTGCTCGGTGCGCAGATGTTCGCTTATCTGGCCTTTGCCATCGGCATCGTGACCGCCGCGGTCCGCGCCGACGCGACCAGCCCGGCGGCGGTGATCCGCATGGGCGGGTTGGCGACGGTGGTGGTGGGGCTCGGCTTCGGAACCGGGTTGCACTTCGGCACGGTCACCACGATCACCGCGACGATTGCGCTGGCATTGTTCACGATGGGGTTCGTTTACGGGCCGCTTTCGGCCTGGCTATCGGCGCAGTTCCCGGTCGAGGTGCGCTACACCGGATCATCGGTGGCGTTCGCGCTGGGCGGGATTATCGGGGGCGCGCTGACACCTTACGCCGCGCAGATCATGACGACGCATTATGGCGTGCAGACGGTGGGCCTGCTGATGAGCGTGGCGGGGCTGTGCACCTTCCTTGGCGCACGGCTGGGCCGTGCTGATTAGCCCTCGGTCTTGAGCCGCAGCAGTGTCAGCCGCGCCTTGCCGACCTTGCGCGTGGCGTCGATCTGGTAGCTGCGCAATTCGGGTTCCTCGTCGACGTGGGTTTCGAGGCTGATCCAGGTCGCGCCATCGATCCACCCCAGCCGCGCGAGCCGATCGAGCGCGACCGCACCCGCGCCCGAGCCATAGGGCGGATCGAGCAGCAGCAGGTCCACCGGTTCCTTCACCGCGCCCAGCGTCATCACCGAAGCCGCGCGAATATCGGCGCGCGTGGTGGCCTTCAACGATGCCACGTTGTCCTTGATCGCCCGCACCGCACTGGCGTCCTGCTCGACAAACAGGCACGACGCGGCCCCGCGCGACAGCGCTTCAAGCCCCAATGCGCCCGAACCTGCGAACAGATCGGCCACTTTCAAGTCCTCGAAACTGCCGAGCCGGCTGTGCAACATCGAAAACAGCGTTTCGCGCGTGCGATCGGCAGTTGGCCGCGTGTTCTCGCCATCGGGTGCGCGCAGCGGCCGTCCGCGCCATTCGCCTGCAACAATTCTCATTCGGACTCGCCCGATATCGGCTTGCCCGGCGCGGTCTTTTCCGGGGCTGGTTTCAAGGTCTTGGCAAAGCGTTCCACATCAACCTGGCGGATCGGATCGGCGGCACCGCGCGGCAGATCGCCCAGCAGGAACGGACCGTAAGCAGTGCGGATCAACCGGCTGACCTGGAGCCCCAGGAATTCGAGCACGCGCCGCACTTCGCGGTTCTTGCCCTCGCTCAGCGTCAGTTCGATCCACTGGTTGCGCCCGGTCTTGCGCTCCATATTGGCGTCGATCGAGCCATAGCGCATGCCTTCGATGGTCACGCCTTCGGCCAGACCTTCGAGCGTGGCTTGCGAAATATCGCCGAACGTCCGCGCGCGATAGGTGCGCGGCACGCCCATGGCGGGCAGTTCCATCGCGCGCTTCAACGCACCATCGTTGGTGAGAAGCAGCAGCCCTTCGGTGTTGAGATCGAGCCGCCCCACCGGCATCAATCGCGGCGTGCCCTTGGGCAGCGCATTCTTGAGCGCATCGTAGATCGTCGGTCGCCCGGCCGGATCACGCTCGGCCGTCAGCAGGCCCTCAGGCTTGTGGAAGCGGAACAGCATCGCAGGTGCGGGCGCCGCGACCAGCTTGCCGTCGACCGACACCCCGGCCAGTGTTTTCAGGATCGTGGCAGGCGTGGTCACCACCACGTCGTTGAGCTTGATCCGGCCATCGGCAATCATCCGCTCGACCTCGCGGCGCGAGGCAACCCCCGCGCGCGCCAGCAACTTGGCGATGCGATCGCCATCGGGCGTGCTTTCGGCGCGGCCCTTGAGCATCGGTGCGGGCTTGGCCCAGGGCGGACGTTCTTGCTTGTTCTTGGGGGGAGGGAGAGCCATCGGGGAGCCTTAGAGCAGAGCGAGTGAGGGGGAAAGACCCGTGATCAAACCTCCGTTCGTGTCGAGCGAAGTCGAGACACGCCAACGCAGCGCTAGCGTGTCTCGACTTCGCTCG